>JAKQGT010000210.1 GCA_029556005.1 Chlamydiota bacterium
CCTCATGAAAAGCCTCAGTCGCGAAGTGGCCGCCGAGGGGGTCACGGTCAATGCCATCATGCCCGGCTCCACAAAGACCCGAAGAATGGAGGAGCTGAATATCTCTGATACAGTCATTAAGCAAACCATCCCTGCTCAAAGGCTGGGGAAACCTGAAGAATTTGCCGCCCTCGCCCTCTTCCTGGGCTCAGAAAGCGCTGCCTATATCACCGGACAAGCCATCGCCTGCGATGGGGGACTGATCCGAGGGATCTAATAACCTGAGTTTTGGGTTTTTGTTATAGAGAATCAGAAGGGTTTTCTGTTGAGAATCAATAAGAAAAACCCAAAACTCAGGTTAATATAAAGTCAACGGTTAAGAATGAGACTCGAAGCCTCTTGGTCTTTAGGGTGGATCTCTTCATAGGTCCCTCCTAAAAGATCTGCTAGAAATTTTTCCGCATAGGCTAGCCCAACGATTTGGTTGGGAAATTTGCTAAATCCATGCCCTTCATCTGGAAAGACGAGATAGGTAAGAGGCAGTCCTTTGGCTTTCATGGCTTCATAAATCTGGTCAGACTCAGATTGTGCGACAATGGGGTCATTGCTCCCATGAATTAAGAGAAGGGGTTTTGTGATCGCATGGATCGCGTTTAAGGGAGAGCGAGAATGTAAAAAAGGAGCCTCCTCCTCTTTATCTGGATTTCCTCCCATATTGGCAACAAAAGCTCCTTTAGTGAAAAAAACCGTAGAGTCAGATCCCCGATAGGTGGGCGATTCCCAGTAAAGGGGGACCGCATCGAGAACAGTCTTTAAATTCGAAGGGCCACAGATCGCCACAGCACCTACAAAATAATCGGGAGTAAAGGTTAAACCGGCAAGACCTGCATAGCCCCCATAGCTTCCTCCATAGATGGCAATTTTTTCCCTTTGAGCCACCCCTTTCTGAACGCACCACTCGGCAGCATCGATGAGGTCTTCTTGGGCTTTACCTCCCCACTCTCCATTCCCTGCACAAACAAAACTTTTTCCAAAACCCGAAGAAGACCGATAATTTACATTTAGTGCAGCATACCCTCGACTGGCTAACCATTGATGCTCTGCATCGTAAGCATACGTATCTCGGACTTGAAAAGGTCCACCATGAGGAGTAATCACTAAAGGGAGGGGCCCTTTGACCTCTTCCGGGAGGGTGAGATAGCACACAAGTTCTTTTCCGTCCCTTGCAGGGATGACTAGGGGATGCATTGGGAGGAGTTTTTCAACAAGGGGATAATGGGAAAGCTTTTTGATAGAATGCGCTTTGCGATCGTAATGAAAAAGCTCGATCCCTTGCGTTGGCAAATGGCTCCGTACAATCCAATGGTCTCCTTCTTGGCTCATCACGTTAAATTCGGTCCCTATTGTTTCTTCAAGAATGCGCAGCGTCTCTTTAACTTCAGGTGTCAGTGCATGCCAGGAGGTGTGGGTAAAACACAAAGAGTACGCAATAGGTTGTCCCTTTTCAAAAATGACTTCTTGAATATCGCTTTTAAGAGCGTGCGCAAGGGTTTTTGTCTCCCTAGTCTTCAAATCTACACAGATCAGCGCTGTCGTATCACTCGTCCGCGTATCTAAAAGATAACACTTTCCCTCATACACCTTTAAAGGGGTGGTATGAAAGGCATCCTGTGGGGAAAGATCTAGAAAAACATGGTTTTCCGCATCAAAATAGATCATCGCTCCCTCGGGATGGACTTCCGCTTTAAGGGCAATATGTCCCTTCTCATCAAACCAAAACTTCGCAAAGCGTTCATTAGAATACGCGAGGGTTAGCTCCCCTCTTTTTAAATCCAGAGAGTAAACATCATGATAGAGAGGGTTTTTCCCAGCAATGCCCAGGATAGCTTTAGAGCCTACAAGACCATAGATTTTTCCCAAAACCCGATCAAACCCTTGAGTATAGTCGGTGATTTTTGCTGTCTCTACATCGACACCCATGACATGGTAGTCCCGACTCCCCCCCACATCTTTTACAAAAAGAATCGTTTTTTCATCTTCCGTCCAAAGAAAGCGATGAATGGCGGGTTCTTGAAAAAAAGTGAGTTGCCGCTCTCCCACAAAAAGGTTCATGGTTCCATCCGGCTCACATTTGAGATACCCTTTTTGGTGCGTTTGGGGGCTTATCTTCACCACCACTATCTCTGCAGGTTTAAAGAGTTTTTCTCTAGGGATCATCCCATTTAGTGGCATCATTAGCAACCCTCCTATGATTAGGATATATCTTATCATCGTTCAATATTTGCCCAGATTATAAAAGGAGAGAAAAACAGCGGCTGCTTGGGAAACATTCAGCGAATCAATCCTCCCTTCCATGGGTATTTCTACGCGAAAATCCGCTTTTTTCGAGAGAAGGGGTTGGATCCCCTTCCCCTCCGCTCCTAAGATGAGAAGCGTTTGCTGAGGAAATTCAAAGGTATATAAACTTTCCTGACTTCTCTCTGCAGCAACAGCAAAATACCCTGCATCTTGAAATTTCTTTAGAGTGTCAGCTAAATTGGAAACCTCAATTAAGGGGACGAGTTCCGAGCCCCCTACACTTGCTTTACTCACAACGGGGGTTAAGGCTACATTCCGATTTTTAGAAAAAATCAAGGCATCCACCCCAAAACATTCACACGCACGGAGAATAGTACCGAAATTCTGGGGATCGTTAATCGAATCGCAGAGGACCACCACACTTTTTTCTGGCGCAGTGGCAAGAAACTCTTTTGTGGTTAAAAAAGTGCGCTCACGCACTTCTGCCACAAACCCTTGGTGGGATTCCGATTGCACAAGAGATGCAAGCTTAGGTTTGGGGACTAAAACCGTTTTGATGCCTGCATTTTCTAGCTCTCTAAAAAAAGGATCCTCCTTTTTATAAGAGTAGACTTTCAATAACCGCTCAGGATCGGTCCTAAACACCTCTTCAACGGTATGTTTTCCCATGATTATTCTATGCATCGCCTAAACTCACTTTCAATAATGTAGTCTTTATTCGTTCCTTTAACGGTGTATCGCGTCAGAAATTTATCTCGATTCACCCATTCCCAGAGGAGATGGTAATGGTCTTCCCTGCATAGAGCAGTCCCTGTCATTTTTCTTTTCATCGGAAGTGTCAGAAAAAGGTGGTTATTTTCCTCTTGATGAAAATAAATTTCTAGCTCCTCCTCCTTGAAAATATAACGGTAAGCTTTCGAAGCAAACAAAAGATCGTGATTTTCTGTCTCGTGCCAAAGGTGTTCTTGATAGAGAAGTTCAGAAGCATTGAGGAGATAGAACTGGCCACTGCCACGCATGGAACTTTTTTGTGCACCCTCAGGATGACAAACCACACGCTTGATCTTCCATTTTCCTTTTAAATCATCTGCTTTCATGGAGAAGATGATATCCTAATTGAAGTTTCATTTGTTAGTAAAAAAATTTTAAGGTATATACTCAAACAACTTCAAAAGTTGGATTTTCGGCTGCGCCAAAGCACCATAATTTGCCGATCTTAAATGACCTCATATTCTAAATATGAGGTCATTTAAGATCGACGAATTCCGAAAGCTTTCGCGCTAGCCCAAAACCAACTTTTGAAGTTGCTTGAGTATATACAGCATATTGCATAAAAATTTTACATGAGGTGATACCATGAGTGAAACACTAGTCGTTGTCAGCAAAGTTAAGAAACATATTAAAGATAAAGCGGGAATGAATACCTCTGCAACTGCTATGGATGCTTTGACAAAAATCGTCGAAAGAGAGTGCTCAAAAGCCATTGAAAATGCACGCAGTGATGGGCGCAAAACAGTCATGGATCGTGATTTTGAAATATAAAATAAAGTTACTTTTTCTCTGTTTTCTTTTTGCAACCCCTCTCCTTTTTGCCTCTTCCCTTATCATTGGAATAGCAGGAGCTTCTGGAGCTGGTAAGACAACCCTTGCAAACAAACTTAAGGAAGCGCTAGGGGAAGATATTGCTATCATCTGTCAAGATAGTTATTATAAGGATCTTTCTCACCTTTCTCCTAGTGAAAGAGCCCAGACGAATTTTGATGCACCCAGCTCAATAGATTTTGACTTGTTGCACACCCATCTCTGCTCCTTAAAACAAGGGAAAGCGATTGAACAGCCGGTTTATGATTTTAAAACCCATAGCCGGACAGAGAAAACCCTAACCATCCATCCCCAAAAGATTTTGATCTTAGAAGGTTGCTTGATCTTTGCAGTCCCGGAAATCCGCTCCATTTGCGACATGAAGCTTTATACCGAAATGGTTTCTAAAATTGGCTTTGGGCAACGCGAAATCTTTCGAAATTTGCCGATCATAAATGACCCCATATTTTATAATATGGGGTCATTTATGATCGACGAATTGCGTTGCTTTGGCGCAGCCGAAAATCCAATTTTTGAAGCCATTTCGGTATTTGTCGATGTCGCTATGGACATTTGCCT
>JAKQGT010000214.1 GCA_029556005.1 Chlamydiota bacterium
TTATCTCCGGTTAACATCATCACCTGCTCGACCCCCGCTTCCTTAATCTCTTGGATAATAGCAGCGATATTTTCCCGCGGCTCATCGGCAACACTGATGAGCCCACAAACATGTTTATGATTGCCGATGGCAATAATAGAATGCCCTGCATCTTCTAAGCTCAAAGCGATCTGGTGAATTGCTTCGGTCTCTTGTTTCATCTCATGCATGAAGCGATGACTACCGATCCAGTATCTTGTTCCCCGATAGGTCCCTTCCGCCCCCTTTCCTTTTGTAATCTGAAAATCTTCAGCTCGTTCGACTGTAATGCCTCTCTCGGCTGCTAATTTTAATATGGCGCGGGCCAAGGGATGTTCGCTGGGCTGCTCTAAGGAAGCGGCACGCTCAAGAAGCTCTTCCTCAGTATGCCCATCAAAAGGGATGATCTTTTGCACCTCAGGACGCCCATAGGTCAATGTGCCCGTTTTGTCTAGGGCAAGGGCCCGTAATTTTCCGGGAGCTTCTAAAAACATTCCCCCTTTAATCAAAACCCCATTTCTTGCCGCAGCAGTCAGCCCCGATACAATACTAACAGGCGTGGAAATCACGAGGGCACATGGGCAAGCGATCACTAAAATCACCAGTCCTCGATAAAACCACTCCTCCCAGGATCCTAATGAAAGAAGGGGGGGAAGGATCACCACTAATAACGCTAAACAAATCATAATCGGCGTATAGACGCGTGCAAACTTTTCCACCCATTGTTGGGAGGCGGCGCGACGCGATTGGGCTTCTTGAACAAGATGGATAATGCGTGCCAGTGTTGTATCGTCTGCCTCTTTAGTCACACGGCATTCAATAGCTCCCTCCTCATTGATCGTTCCAGCAAACACTTCGTCCCCTTCTCCTTTAGAAACAGGCAAAGATTCTCCGGTAATGGGGGCTTGATTGATCGAGGTAAAGCCTTTCTCTATGATCGCATCTAGAGGAATTTTTTCTCCTGGCCGCACTAAAATTCGGGTGCCAACAAGTACCTCTTCCACCTCTTTTTCTCCCTCACCAATAACATGGGCCTTCGTCGGACTTAAATCCATCAAAGCAGCAACCGCCCGACGGGCACGCCCTATACTCCAATGCTCTAACAAAAGGGCAACAGAAAATAAAAAAGCCACCGTAGCCCCTTCAAACCACTCTCCAATAGTAATCGCTCCCAAAATAGCAATCACCATGAGAAGATTCATATCGGGCTGCAACCGTTTCAAAGAGAGGTAAGCCTTGGGGACCACAAAATAGGCTCCTAACACAATCGCTATAAAATAAAGAGTCTCTGCCACTTTTTGATCGTTTAAATGAAAAAGGATCGCAGCAATCAAAAAGGCCCCACTTAAAATCGTTGTGACTAAGCGTCCCTGACGAGACCAAAATCCCTTTTTTCCCAATTTTTCTCTTTCCGTCCAAAGAGAGGCCTCCATCCCGGCTTCTTTGACCCATGCAATCATCTGTTCGCTCTCTAACTTTGCTGGATCAAAAGTGACGACCATTTTGGCATTTAAGACATCAAAC
>JAKQGT010000345.1 GCA_029556005.1 Chlamydiota bacterium
CCCCAAGCTGCACTGGAAACAGTTAGAAAAATCTCACAGGATTTAAATGGAAAGTGGGGTTTTGTGGAGCGAGCCTTTCACATGATTCGGTTTCGCGGTGGGATCGAAGGGCGTCGTGAAAAATACCGTGAACGGGTTCAAGTGCTCAATCGGATGGGTATTTGCAATACAGGTTTTAATCCAGAAGAAACAGTGAATGTTGTAGGACTAAACCTCAAACGTTCTCAGGAGCATTTGGTCACACGCCTTTTAGAAACACTGGTTAAACCTACGCTTCCTCAGGCACATTTTATGACCCTCGAAGAGGCTGATGCTTTTTTAACGGGATCTTCAGAGATTGGAGGTGCTTTTACCGATGTGCAACGTCAACAGCTTGCTGAGAACCTGAATGCACTCATAAATGTTTCAGGAACTTTACGAAAAAACCAGTATGAAGTTTTAGAGATGTATGACATTTTGGGGAAAAATTTTGTGCCGCTTTTTAATCGGTTAGCAGAGGAAATGGGACTAGATATTCGTGTGGATCACATCATAGATCTTAAAGAATGGATCACCAAAAGCCCTGAAGAGTCGGGCATTCCCCTATTCCATCGGGCCGTATTGATTCATACATTTCTAGGAGAGGCTCAGCGGCTTGCTTCCTATTATTCAGACCCTGTTGAGGTAGAGATTCCACAAGAACTTGCAGAGGAGGCAGTGGCTGTATTTCAGCATCGTGCCAGCAAATATTATGGTGCCCTTTCCAGCAAGGTCCACAGCGTGGAAGCTATTCAAAATTGGCTTCAAAACAAGGCGATTGAAGGGTGGCGCCCCCCTGCTTATTCTCAATGGAAACGGGTAGCTCTTGTGAATGATTTTTTAACCGATCTTCAAGCAATGAAAGAGGGAAAGTCTATCGCTCTTCATCAAAAAGAGTTAGAAGCAGATCAGCCTGAACCTATGAAAAAAGTGCGCTTTCTTGCAGATCAGCCTCAATCCAGAGGGGTGATAGGGACTGTTCACGAGATTCCAGCTTATGATGCTGAAGAGCGACAAGGATGTATGGATGGAGGAATGAATCCAGATCTGATTGCATCAAAATCTGAGGGAGCTCTTAAGAAGGCTGAGTCGCTTGGTGTGCGAGAAGAAGCGGATCGCATGTGGAGACAAGAAGAGGCTTTAAACCCTCGTGAAACGAGTACAGTGTTAGTTGCAGATATGAGATACCTAAGATCTTCTTTACAGGGATATGCGATCCAGCAGCTCGACCTTTTAAGAAAAAAATATGCTGAAAACACCCTGCCTCGTATTGATACGGCTGAAGAAGCGGAGGCTTTTTTATTAAAAATAACCCCTTACACTTACCGGGAAATCAACCGGGAATTTAGAGGGATTCTCAATCGATGTTTAGAAGCGCAAGAGAAGGAAGATGCCCTTCTTCAGAGGCCTTGATTTCAGGCCAATCCTAATCATTAAAGCAAGTTGATGTTTAAGATAAAAAAGACCCAATGAAAGAGAAGTTTGTAGACAACCATCAGGAAATAGGGGATCAGAAGATAGGCTCCTAAGCGTGTGATTAAAAAGGTGTAAAACATCAAAACCAGTAGAGTCATGAAAAGAATGGTGATGAGTATGGGGGTTAGCACAGGGATGGGGAGATAAAAGAAACAAATCGGCCATAAGGTATTTAAAACAATTTGAAGCACCCAAGCTCTCAGTGCAAAGCTGCGGATGTGACTTGCCCGTTTGGTCCAAATCAGCGCACCTGTCCAAGCGAGCAAGATATAGAGAAGCGTCCAAATCGGAAAGAGCCATTGAACAGGAAGAACCCAGGGTAGGTGTTGATTCGTTTTATAGAGCTGAAGAATTCCTTTTTTTGACAGGAGAATAGAAAAGAGTTCTACTGATAAAACGATAAGGAGGAAAATGATATGGATTTCTACTTTCTGTTTTTTCGTATACATATTCCCTCTTCTTAACGCAAAAGAGAGTTATACTCAAATAACTTCAAAAGTTGGTTGAGTATAGACTCAAACAATAGATAGAGAGGGTTCTTCTTTAAGCGTTTTTAGGGTTTTTAGAAGGAGGGAGAGGTCTTCTTGGGAGAGGTGAGCGTGGATGGTAAACCGGAGTCGAGAGGCTCCTTGAGGAACGGTTGGAGGACGTAAAAAAGTGGCTAAGATATTTTTCTCTGAAAGGGCTCGGGAAAGTTTTTGGCAGTGAGATTCCTCTAACGAGATTAAGGGAATGAGGTGAGCAGAGGGGTTCCCGATATCCCAATGGTCTTCTTTAAGGGCATCTCTCAGGTAAGTGCTGAGGTTTTGCACTTTTTGACGCTCCACTTGCATATCGGGAATCAGATCTAGAGCTCCATTAATCGCTCCGAGTACAGCGGGAGGAAGCATGGTGTTTTCTAGAAGCTGAGGGTTAAACGTGATGAGATACTCACGCATGAGTGCATTGCATGTGACAAAAGCCCCAAAAGAACCTGAACCTTTTCCAAAACTTCCTGTAGCGATATCGACACCTCTCCGATGGGAAGCAAGACCCATCCCATGTTTTCCTAACATGCTGACAGCATTTGAATCCTCGATATAGAGGAGAGCACCAAATTTTTCTGCGAGTTCACTTAATTTTTTTAAGTCGCTCATTTCGCCATTAAGGCTGAAAAGGGATTCAGTAAGGATCAGCTTAGCTGTTGAAGTAGACTCTGTTTTCTCGAGAAGGTCACTGAGTTGCGTATAGTTTTGGTGTTCAAAGCGAAAAACTTTAGCACGTGTTCCGATAGCTGCTTGGATGAGTGCGGGGTTTGAAAAGCGGTCGATGAAAATAAGGGAATCTTTAGGGGCAAGAGTCGAAAGAATCTGTTGATGCATTTGGTAAGTGGAGGGAAATAAAAGAGAGGTTTCTTTTCCTACAAGTTCAGCGAGTTTTTCTTCTACACTTCGATGACATTCTAAATGCTGTGTGACTAAACGGGAGGGGGTCGTTCCTGCTCCCCATTCTAAAACGTATTTAATGGTGTTTTTTTTGACGTAAGGGTGCTCAGAAAGTCCCAAAAAATCATTGGAGGCGAAATTAATCATGGAAGGGCCGTGGGGCTCTTCTGGAGGGGTGAAACACCGCAGTTGGTTATACTCTTTTTGTTCCCGTTTTTTTTCGAGCAATTTTTGGTAGTAGGAATATTTATTCACTAGGAGGTTCCTTGCGTTTGGGAGGGAACAAAAGAACAAACAAAAAGTTCTGATCTTTTAATACTTCCGTCTAGTTCTTTATCAAAGCAAACATAATTTCCCCTTTCGCAACGGGGATCGTAATAAGAGTGTTGGTTTAGAGAAATGGGGCAGAGCATTCTCCCTCCAGGAGCGAGTTGACTGAGAAGAGCTTCTGGGTCTTTTTTGCACATAAACCCAACATAAATGATATCGAAGGGGGCTTCAGCCAAAAGCCCTTTTTCCCCATCTCCTTGGAGGATTTTCATTTTTTGAAATAAACTGGGGTAGTGTTCTTGTATTGTGTTTGTTGAGGTTTCTACGAGATCGCTAAAATATTCAATTCCCCATACTTGCGCCTGGGGGGCGAGATGTTGCATAAAAGCCGTAAAGAAACCCGAGCCTGAACCCACATCGAGACATTTTTTTGCGGCCTCAAAATGACCGGTTAAGAGTTCTGCTCCAAGCACATGCATATGAGGGGAAGAGATGCACATCCCATACTCTTTTTTTCCAATATCAACTGCACAATCATGGTAAGGATTTTCAGGGCAAAAATGGACCCGATCAATCGAGCGTAATCCAGTTTCTACATTTGAAGAGGACAAAATACCTGTCCGTTTTAGATTAACAATAAGTTCGTCGAGAGTTTCACTTGTACTGATTTTTGTTGCTTGTAAATTATGGGGAGAAATAGGGAAGGATTTCCAAGAATCAGGTGCCGTGTGGGGTTCGATAAATTTGATTTCTAGTTTTTCATTGGGAGCCACACTCAAGATGGTAACCAAAAAAGGGATGCCATTAATGGGGAGTACACGCCAACACCCTGGGCGGAATTGTTGCTGCGTTGCAATGAGGTGAACGTTGTTTTCTTTCCGTCTTTTGGTTTGCGGCAGTTCCTGGAATGCGTTGTGGGGTCTTTTCAAATAGTACTGCTTTCCTTGTTGTGTAACTTGTAGATCAGGGATAAGCCTTTGTTTTTCGCTATCGCTAAGCCTAGAAAAGTATCTTAACGTGCGGTTAGGAGTTAGAGGACACTCCTTCTCTTCTTCCCTTTCTTTAATTGTAGCATAGTGAAAGGGACCTTCGGTGGAGATCTTTAGAAGGGATGAATGTACACTGTTTGTCATAATTACCTCTCAGGATCCATTTTTTTCTCATTAAGAATAGTCTGATCAAATTCATTAATCAAGGAACTTTTGTATGCCCCTTTTAAGCTTTCTTGAATTCCCTCTAGGATTGTCGTTTCTAGTTTTTCAATTGTTGTGGGTGCATTGGGTTCAAATTGGAGTTCGAAGGGTTTAGTTGTGAGGGTTTTTCCTTCTAACGTAAGAGTGGTGATGAGATAGGAAAAAAGTTTTCCATTGATGCGGTTGCTGGGTAATTCCCATTTCATCTTGGAAAATGCCGAAGAGAATATTTCGATTTCGAGCTTTGCATGATGTCTTTCGCAAAGCTTCTTAAGGGATCCAAATGTTTTGGCTTGGAAAACCTGGTGTTGAAAAATAAGATAGGATGAGTATAATTTCATTGGATTTACTCCTTTTTTTGTAATTCTAAAAAACAAAATAACTTAAAGTATAAATTTTAAACAATATTTTTTTTAAATGGATCTAAAACGCTACCTTTTCGAAAAAGCAATCCCCGTAAAAGAATTCGCAGAAAAGTTGGGTGTCAGCGCAGGTCTCATTTATCATTTTTTAAAAAGAAAGCGCCTTCCCTCTCCAAAGCTCGCCAGTAAAATTGAAGATTTAACCGAAGGGTTAGTGAGAAAAGAAGAGCTTCTTTTCCCTGAAAGTGTTTCTCCACAAAAATGGGTTTTTCATGAAGGGGACGTTCGAGAACGTTTAGAAGATCATGAAGAACGTCTCCAAAAACTCGAAGAATCTATCCTGAATAAAGAATAGGATGGGTTGCATTTCTTAATCGATCTCCAAAACCATACCCCAGTTTTTTAAACGCATGGGTGTGGAGGTCTGTTTCCTGATAAGCATAAATTCCCTTCTCTTCTACATAAACAATCATGAGTTGGAGAACATGAGGGGTTTCAACTAGATACTCAAGAGATAAAGGGAGTTCAGGGTTAAAAAAAATGGCGCTCCCCACTTTCTTGGGAATAGGAATCAAAGCAGTCATGTCTTCTTCGATAGCAAGCGTTGCTTGCGCAACGGGGATGGCCGAAGAAGATAGATGGAGAATACAGCCACAAACGGTCCCCTGAATGGAGCTCATTTGATGGAGTGATCGGGGTTTTTTAAAGAGGTGATCGGAGTTTTCAGATGCAGTAAAGAGTTGATCAAACCCGATGCGTAAGGGGCGCACTTTGGTTAAATTCGAGGCAATTTCGGCGAGTTGGGGGCGGAGGACAAACTTCTGAATTAGTGGATTGTCACGCCACATATCATATCCGGAAAGGTAGAGAGTTTTGAGATCTGTTTTCGCAAGGGTTTCCCGCTTGCTGTGCAAACGTATGGCTAACGTTTCTTGAAGGGCGCGACTGATTGACTCCACTTCAGCTTCTGCCAGTAAATCTTCAAATTCGATGTAATGGTGTTGGTAAAAAAAGTCGAGATGTTCACGAGCTAAAGCGAAGTGCATGATTTACCTTTATAAGTAGGTTTGGGTATATTATAAAACGTTTTACTGAAAAAACCAACTAAGTTATGCACACATACGATCATCTTTTGCAAGCCATCCCCATTGTGGAATCGCAAATTGGCTATACGTTTCAAGATAAATCTTTATTAAGCCTTGCCTTTATCCACCGCTCCTTTACCAACGAAAATCGGAGCATTATCGACACCCATAATGAGCGTTTGGAATTTTTGGGCGATGCGATTCTAGGGCTTGTTGTCAGTGATTTTCTTTATTCCCATTTTCCCGATCATCCCGAAGGAGAACTCTCTTATTTACGCTCTCGTTTAGTCGAGGCTCCCGCTTGCGTCCTCTATATCCAAAAAATTGATTTAGAACGTTTTATCATGGTGGGCAGGGGAGAATCGATGAATGAAGGGAAGGGGAGAGAAACCATCATTGCCGATCTTTTTGAAGCGATCGTCGGAGCCATTTATTTAGATGGGGGGATTGAAGTCGCGCGCCGTTTTTTCTTTGATCATTTCGAGCAGGAAGTATTACAAATCATTGAAAAACCCCATCGCAATTGGAAAGCTGAGCTCCAAGACTATTGTCAAAAAAATTACCAAAAACCTCCCGAATATGCTGTGATTGGGGAGGCGGGTCCCGATCATTTAAAGACTTTTTTTGTTGAAGTGAAACTTGATGGGAAGATTTTGGGGACAGGGCAAGGCACTTCAAAAAAAGAAGGGGAACAACAAGCAGCAGAAAGCGCTATCCATAACCTAGGTTTATAATGGTAAAACAAAAGACAGTTTGGGTTTGCAGTGATTGTGGTAACCAGCAGTTTAAATGGACGGGGAGTTGTCATATCTGCAAGAACTGGAACACTCTAGTAGAACAGGTTGAAGTTCAGGAAAAAGGGGGGCGCTTTGAGTCCAGGGGGCCGCGCGTTCCCAAACCTGTTTTAATTCAAGAAGTCGACACCGCTAATTTCAAACGGATTCAAACGGGGTATCAAGAGCTCGATCGTTTGATGGGCGGAGGGCTTGTTGAAGGATCTTTAAATCTAATAGGAGGGGAGCCGGGTATTGGAAAGTCTACGCTCCTCTTGCAGCTTTCAAAATGTTTTGCAGATCAAGGACTTACAGTTCTTTATGTTTGTGGAGAAGAGTCTGCGGAACAAACATCCCTTCGCGCCAAACGATTGGGGATTCAAAGTGATCGCATCTACCTTTTCAGCGAAACCCTTTTTTCTCATATCCAAACACAGGTTGAAAACATTCATCCCGATATTTTGATCGTGGATTCTGTTCAAATTGTCTATAAAAGTGAACTTTCTTCCTCTCCCGGATCAGTGACGCAAGTGCGGGAGATTGCTATGGAATGTATGCATCTCTCCAAAGGGTCGGGGATTACCACCTTTATGATTGGACATGTGACCAAAAGTGGTGACATTGCGGGTCCTCGTGTTCTTGAGCACATTGTGGATACTGTCTTTGAGTTTGAAGGAGATCGTCAGCAGGGTTACCGGTTAATGCGTGCTGTGAAAAATCGCTTTGGACCCACGGAGGATGTCGCCCTCTTTCAGATGAATGAAAAAGGGCTTCAGGAGATCTTGAATCCGTCTCTGACCTTTTTAGAAGAAAGGCAAGTGGGTTCTCCGGGGTCTGTCATTATTCCAACAGTGGAAGGAAGTCGGGCTTTACTCGTTGAAGTTCAAGCTCTTGTTGCTCCTTCCTCTTTTGCCACCTCTTCCCGTCGCTCAACGGGGATTGATCCTAAACGTCTCACCCTTCTTTTAGCCGTTTTAGAAAAGCGGATGGGGTATCAATTGCATGCTCTAGATGTTTTTGTTTCTGTAGCAGGGGGGATGAAAATCACCGAACCTGCTATTGATCTCGGGACGATTCTATCCATTGCTTCCTCCTACTGCAATAGAGCTATTCCTTCGGACACCCTGGTTTTAGGCGAGGTGGGGCTTGGAGGAGAAGTGCGGAGCATTCCCCGCCTCGAAAGCCGCCTCAAAGAGGGGATTAATATGGGCTTTAAGCGGTGCGTCCTTTCAAGCAAAAACCTCAAAGGGATCAATAAAAAATTGACTGATAAGATCTCTCTGCAGGGGATCTCTCGAGTAGAAGAAGCGATACAAATTCTCCTTCAGAAGTAACCTATTTTCCTTTATAGTCTCTGCAAAAAATCAAACAGAGAGGATGTATGGCTGCTAGTTTAACAGACCAATTAAAATCAGAATTTTCCAGCAAATC
>JAKQGT010000217.1 GCA_029556005.1 Chlamydiota bacterium
TGAGCGCTTTGAAAAACGGCATGGATCCATCGAACACCTAGTTCAAGAAAGAGATCTAGCTAGAGAAGAGCTTCAGCGTGTTGCAGAAACAGCTCTCAAAACCCAAGAGGCCCTTGATGATGTATCGGGACAAGCCGAAAGAGAGCGTGAAGCCGCCCTTCTAAGAGAACAGCAACTCAGAGAAGAAACAGAAAGAATGCACCTTGAAATGTTGCGAAGACTCGAAGAACTTGCCGTCGTAGCGCAGCAAGATAATGCTATAGAAGAAGTTGTCGTTGTGGAAGCAGAAGATCCCCAGCAAGCTCAGGTATTACATGCCGAACAAGGCCTCCAAGCAATGCTTCAGGCAATGGGACATGGAGCAACACTTCCAGACCTTAGCTCTCTCCAAAGAGATGTTTTAAGAATTAATCAAAGAGCCCTTAGCGGACAAGACGAAGCAAATATTACAAGCATTCATAAAAAACTTTTGCTCAAATACAACAAACCGGATAGCGCCATGCCTGCAGCCGGTCTTTTAGTGATTCTTGATGTAGAGGGTAAGAAAATTCGAGAGTTTTGTGCGGGAATGCAAGCCATTTTAAATGAAAAAATTCAAGAGGATGAAACCGAATTGGATATTGTGGGACAAACGCAGCTTCAAGCTCTCCAAAACCTCCAATATGCGTTAAGACAAGCCAATGCTCAAATTCTTGAACTAAATACACGTCGTTTAGCAGGAGAAGCTTTAAATGGAGAAGATTTGGCGCAGATTGAAACCCTGGCTCAAACGATCCCTGTTCTTAAAGAAGAAATGACCCGAATCGCGGAACGGTTTGTTCCCAAGCTTCTGAACGCTCTTGTATCCAAAGAAGTCCGTAGCTTTCCTTATATCATCAGAGAATTAGAAGGCTGGGGGCGGTTTTTTGATGACTTAGATGCCCGAAAGTATAAAGATCCTCAGGGAAGAGTTGCTGTCGCCGTTTCAAAAGGAGTGGATTACAGATTAGAACGTTTTAGACAGGCTGCACATAGCCTTGAGGGAACCCTCACCAGATTTTTTCAATTATTCTCTTCTCAGTAAGGATAAAGAGCCCCTAGCGGGCTCTCCAAATAAAAGATGTTATTCTGTACCGTTGGTTTGCGGCTTAGAAACGTCAACCGTCTGTTGCTCACTTGCAGGTTGCACATCGGAAATGGCATTTTTCAGGACTTCAATTTTTGCACCATCCACCATTTTCAAAATGACAGTGGACTCTTCGACACGTACAACAGTTCCGATAATCCCCATCGCTGTAACACGGTCTCCTTTATTCATTCCGCTTCTTTGCTTTTCCATTTTCTTGCGCCGTTTTTGCTCAGGACGCCAAAGAATAAGATAGAAAAAGAGAAGGGCAATTCCAATCATCATGAGTGTTTGCCACATACTTTGTTGACGGGCTGCTGGAGCTGCATCTTCAGCAAAAAGGGATGCAGAAACAAAAAGAGGAAGTGAAAGGTAAAGTGCTTTTTTCATGAAAATTCCTTCAAATAAAAATTTTTTCTAACTTATTCAAGTATACGGGATTCACGTTTTTAAAAGAATGGCAATATTTTCAATGTGGGGGGTATGAGGAAACTGATCGACACCCTGAGTCGTTTTTAACATATAACCCGCTTCTAAGAGCATAGAAATATTTTCACTTTGCGTCGCTGGATTACAGGAAATATAAAGAATTTTTTTGGGAGAGAGGCGCTCTAAATGTTTAAGAGCTGTAGGATCAAGCCCTGAGCGAGGAGGATCAATGATGCAAAGATCGGGGGCATCACTACAGTGAGCAAGCAAGGTCCCCACATCCCCCTTACGAATCACCACATTCGTTAACTGATTGAGCTCAACATTGACCTTGGCATCACAAACAGCATAGGGGCATAGCTCCATCCCCACCACTTTTTTGACATAAGGGGCAAAAATAATCCCTAAAGTTGCTGTCCCACAATAGAGGTCAAAAACCGTATCGGTAGGGGCGGGATCAACCAGTTCAAGGGCGCGGGCATAAAGCCTTTCCGCTTGAAAAGTGTTGGGCTGAAAGAACGACGCGGGGCTGATATGAAAATCCATCTGCCGCCCCTTAAGATGGAGGGTTTCTTGGATATGATCGGGCCCCCCTAAATGCATCTCATAAAACTCTGTGGGCTTTCCCTTGGCAATCCGTTGAATACGCATAAAGAGGCTTGGATTCTCATCAGGCAGAGCCCTCTCCACAGCCTCCTTAAAAGCTTGCAATTGCCCTTTGTTCACAAAATAATCGTGATTCCCCGAGACTGTCAAAAAGACCATTTTATCCCCAGTCCGTTTTCCTTCTCGGAGGGTCAAGGTACGCA
>JAKQGT010000346.1 GCA_029556005.1 Chlamydiota bacterium
TTGAAAAAGAAAAGTATATGATTATCTCTCAGCCGCTCATTTTAAAAGAGGGGAGATGGACCTCTCCTGAAGCTCAAATGCAAATTGCCGTTAAAAAGAGGACTCCATGAGAAAAGTTGTCAGAGGGGTCATCCCTCCTCTTATCAGTCTTGTCATTGTGATGCTGGGAAATGGCTTTTTCAATACCTTCACCTCTTTGAGAATCTCTATTGATGGATATGCAAGCTGGGTCATTGGTATTTTGAATGCCTCTTATTATGCGGGTGTCATGATCGGGTCGATTTATGTCGAAAAACTTCTGGACCGGATTGGGCATATTCGTACCTTTGCCATTTTTGCTTCGATCAATTCCTTTGTGATTGTTGTCCAGTCGATCTTGATAGGGCCGATTAGTTGGACCTTTTTTCGTCTTTTAAGTGGGCTTTGTGCTTCAGGCTTTTTCATTGTAATTGAGAGCTGGCTCCTCCTCTCTACAGGAGTAAAAAATCGGGGACGTCTATTATCTCTTTATATGTTAACTCTTTATCTAGCCCAAGGGTTTGGGCAGTTCATGTTGAACGTATCCCCCTTAACCAGCCTCTTACCCTTTGCGATGACTGTGATTTTAAGTTCGTTATCAGTTATTCCCGTTTGTATGATGAAAAGTAGTGGCCCGATCATGTTGGAATCTACCATCACGAACATTTTTCAAATTATAAAAAAAGCTCCTTTAGGACCGATTGGATGCTTTGTTTCGGGGATGATCATGAGCTCTTTTTATGGATTGGCACCGATCTTTGGAAGGGAAATTGGGTTATCTGTCTTTCAGATTTCGCAAATTATGGGTTTGACCATTTTAGGGGGACTGGCTCTTCAATGGCCCATTGGGCACCTTTCCGATATTTTTGATCGCCGTAAGGTGTTAATAGGGGTTTGTTTAGTCTTGATGGCTTTAACCTTTATCTTATTTCATAGTCACCACTTTCCCTACTATGTCTTATTGGGGTTAATGGTTCTTTTTGGAGGGATTTCTTTTACCCTTTATCCCCTTAGTATCACCTATACCTGTGACTACTTTTCGGATAAAAACATCATTGGGATCACCTGTGCCCTTTTA
This sequence comes from Chlamydiota bacterium, assembly GCA_029556005.1. GTDB lineage: Bacteria > Chlamydiota > Chlamydiia > Chlamydiales > Simkaniaceae > JAAKFF01. The sequence continues at coordinate 1,097 of JAKQGT010000346.1, forward strand.
GTCATTTACGGGGTGGGGTGTATTGTTGGCCCCCTCATTTCCCCCATTTTTATGGCTATCTTTAAGGCCAGTGGCTTATTTTTATATATGAGCTTACTTTGCGGTATCTATATCCTGATCGGGATGTGGCGTGTCTTACACGCTAAACCCCTTCCTGAAGATGAGCAGAGCGACTATTTGCCATTGCCACGGGCCACTTCCTTGGCCTTTTATCTAGACCCTCGTAGCGATATTGAAGAGGATGAGCTGGAAGAGGATGAGGAGGATCGTTATCCGTTTGGCGAGGAGTACGAAGACGAGGACGAAGAGGATTAAAACTCTAAGCTGGCTTTGACACCCCCATAAGCGGCAGCATCAAAATGGAAGTAAATGGGCTTGGCTCCATGGCGATTGCGGATCAGAATCCATCCCCCAAAGTTAGCTCCTCCAAAGACTCCTGCTGAGAAGTGCTTGGAATTAAAATAGATCCCGAGGTCAAGACCATTCGCATGAACGGAGACCATCGACTCGGGGAGGTTCTCTTTTTTCCCCACGCGGTGAAAGGAGCGATACCACCCTCCAAAACTCCGGTAACTTAAAGCGGTGGACCAGTTCTTTGCAAAGAAGTAGTTTAGAGAAAAATCTAGGGGAAAAACGGCATTAATCTTCCACTGACGGTGAAAGTACCAGTCAAATCCCAAGATGGGGAATAAATAGGTGCTTTTGACTCCTGTTTGTCCTACCACTCCGATATGAATCCCTAAAGGATCACTATAGGCTAGCCGTCCCCAGATCGTTCCTGTGTAGAAGGCATTCGATCCCATATTAAAATTGTCTAAGTTTGCATGGACCCCCAAATTGACAACCCAGCGCCACTGCTTCATGGCTGTTGTAATGTAGGCTATGGAGAAAATAGCGTCGTTGAAGTGATCTTGCTTAAAGGCAGGATTTTGGTCCCAATTGAGCCGCATATAGCTATAACCCAGCTCAAAGGAGAGGGCATGGTCTTCTGCGGGATAAGCATTGATAAAGATCGCTCCTGCCCCTTCGGCATAATGTAGATCTGATCCCCGGAATCCTCTTTTATCGATACTGGCTCCAGCAACGGGAGTAAAAAAGCCATCCACATAAACGCGATCTCTCCGATGAATAAAACAATAATCGGTTGCTAAGGTATAATCCAAAGCGTGCGTTAAGATAGGAAAGATCAGTAAGATAAAAATAATCAGGAGCTTTTTCATTTCCCCCTCCATATTCCTCAGTATTCTCATTGGAGAAAATTTTTCAAGGAGTGGTAGATTTTTTTATTCTAATAGATTAAGTTTGTGCCATTTCAAATGGGGATGCATGTTTATGAGACGTCTCTTTTTTTTCTTGTTCCTATGCCTAATGGGAAAGGTCTATCCTAGTTACACCTTTATGCTAGAACCTTCTTGTTCCTTTTTATACACTTACGATAGAAATTCCGCTTTGGTTTCCGACATTTCTGTTACTATTGATCGATTTGCAATCGATTTTATTGGATCTCCTAGCGTTTATTTACCTCCAGAAATTCAAAAAGACACCTCCAGCTATTTTTATGAAAACCTTAATGGAGTCTTGACGAAAGGGGTAAAATCGGGAAAGGACCTCTATTTTTATTGTGGTGAAGAGCTTATCGGTAAAATCAAAAAAGACTCCTACACTTCTGATGGGGCAAAATTTGTGATCTACGATAGGGAAGAAAAGAGTGTGGCTTTAGCTTATTTGGACCGGTCTCTATGGCATCTGGTGATTGTGAAAAGTGAAGATAAAGACGCGGAAATCGCCTATCTTCATAAATATCACCAAACATTCTTAAGGGGGATGGACCAATGGCACTATTATGGATGGAAAGTAGAGGTAAGAGAGGAAAAACACCTTGACCCTGCGTTGCTCTTCCTTTTTGCAGCCTATATTGGAGATACCTATTGGGGAGAACTCAGACGCCCTGTTGGACAACCTCACTGGGAGAAAGATTAATGAAAACTCTTTTGTGTTTTTTATTTTGTATAAAAGCCTTTGCAGATTTTACTTATACGATTGAGCCTCAAGGGTACTTTGAATATCGCCTCCACTGTAATGCTTTTGCGCATACCTCTATTGCAAGTGGTGTAGCCTATTTCGATCTTTTTAACCTCAAGAGTTGCTGTGCGGAAGAGGGGTGGGTTCCCCAAGTCATCTATAAACCTGCAGGAGTGGGAAAAAGCTATTCTTATACCGATGAAAGGGATCACTACATTGAAGGAAGTGCCTCGATTTTTTCATTAGGTACATTCCTCGATCGCATGAAAGAGTTTTTAGTCTACAACCACACAAATCATGAGTATATCGGGGGATTTTCTGGAGTATGGGATACAGAAAACATCGCAGAGTTCATTTTCCATAACCACCTAAGCCAACCCATTGCTATTGCGGTTATCAGTAAGGAAAGGCAAACGATTCCGATTTTAGATATTCATGATCGTGAAAAGCTGTTGGCTCACTTAATCAAACACCATAACCGTTTTAAAGATGGTTCTGTGGAGTATTTTTGGGAAGTGAAAATGGAGAGATTAGACGCGATTCCTTCAGAACTCCTCCATATCTTTACCGCTTTTGTGGTCGAGACGTACTTTACTCCCTTTCCTACGCTCTTTACCGGAGCTCATATGGGGCTATGAACCCTAGTGGTCCTTAACAAAAATTCTTTGAGTCATTTCGAGCGTGAAAGCTCGCTCAAATCATCGACCACCAGGCTACGCAAGTTCATCCGTATTCATGCAATACGAATGAACTTGCGTTCGGTGATTTCAGCGGCTTTGATGCCGAAATTACCTGAAAAATTTTTGTTAAGGACCACTAGAATGATAAAAAACTTTTGGACAAAAAAATCCTCGAGATGCGATAGAGGAAAACAAATGTCATTTTATAAGGATAAAAAGATGTCAGGCCTTTCCTCTTCCCACTCTTACCCCAATCCAG
>JAKQGT010000235.1 GCA_029556005.1 Chlamydiota bacterium
CAAAGGATAAACTAAAAGAGAGTTGTGTGGTTCTTCTTCATAAGAATGAATAATAGGCTTTTCGAGAGGCGGAAGAACCAGTTGCTCTTCATGAGAAATCTCAATCATAACTTTTGTAAGAGGCATTCTTTGCCAAGGGAATTGTGCACGAACAACAAAGGCTTCTTGATTAAAAGGATGGGGGTGTTTTTCTTGATAGCGCTGAAATTCAAGTGAGATAGGAGCATATTTATCTAAAGTGTTTTGAAGGTCGTCACAGATATGCATTAAAGTCTTTTCTAATGGGTCTCCTTGTGGACAAGGAGGAATTGAGGAAAAATCCAAATCCTCTGAAAATCTATAATCTCCGAAGTAACATTTTTTTAATGCAGTTCCCCCTTTAAAGATTAGTGATTTTCTTAGTTCTTCTTGTCTAGAAATTCCGATTAAGATCCAAGTAAGAAGATAGTCTTGCTGAATCACATCAAGACGAATTCCTTCGGTTTTGCTTACAGCCTCTAAACGCTTTCTTAAAGGGGTTAGATGTTTTCTCTGATCATCCATTTTTTATTCCATAAGCCTCTCTGTTCTCCTGTTGGATTAAGAAGACGAAAACCTTTAATGGGAGTTTCGAGCAATTCATCAAGAACTTGATTTGGTGATTCAAGCTTATCTAGAACCCAGCCTAAACGTTTGATGCACGCTTCTCCGAAACTTTTTGCGTAAAATATTAATTTAGGATAATCCATTTTGTCACCTAAAAACTTGAAACCATCTAATACTTCATAAAAGTCTCCGCAATAGTTTGGATGTTGAAGGCCATCAATCAATGTTCTCTCGCAATCGGTAATGTAAATTTTTGCTTCATCCATCCAAATTTGTTTCAATCCAATAAATTGACTTTCTTTAACTTGAATGAATTGGTATTTATTTAAGAGAAGTTGATGTCTTGGCGGTGTGGTTCCTTTAGGGAAAATAGAAAAAACTCTGTTAGGTGTTTGCTGTGTTAAGTGATGATAATGCATGGCTGTCCAATGGCTTATTGCAGAAGGCTGTACTAAAGCCTGAGCAATTTCAAAATCATGTGGGTAGGATTGAAACCCCGACTCAAAAGAAAACGCGTACAAGCCTCTTTTGAGTCGTTGAATCCATTTTTCTTTGTTTAGGAGATGGATTGCTTCTACTACATAGGTTTCTTTCATTCCAATTTTTTTGGCGTAGGTTTTGGCATCTTGAAGTGAAAAAATTCTGTAACCCTTATGAGCAAGAGCTCTGAGAAGTTCAATTCCTAATATAGTATGCTTGTTTTTCATTGGATAGCATCCTATTTTCTACGATTTAAATATATTTAACATATATCATAAATGTAAATAATAGGACAATATCCAATTTGCAACGAAATGGTTGTTTAACCTTTAGGGGAGGAGTAACCCGGTATATCATCGAAGTCGTAGAGGTTTTCGGTTTTAATGATATCAAAGGCCTCCTTGGTCAGAGTGGACAGAAGGTCGACAATCCCTTCTTGTGTACACTCCCCATGAGAGGGGCGGAAACGGACGCGCCATTGATCGATGCAGAAAGTTTCCGGCATTCCATCAGGGTAGATCCTGGCTCCACGGTTACTGATCATTTCTAGCTGGAAGTCTCCAAAATCTTCATCGACAAACTTATTCTGAAAGCGTTCTGCAGACTCTGGGGAAAAGATAAAAACGTCAACGCCGACGAGTTTTCGCTTGGTTTTAATGGTCTTCCGCTGAAAAGGGGTCTTAGATGCTTTTCCTTGCTTTTTGTAGCATACAGCATGGAGTTTTGAGGGTTTTTGTCCTAGACGGGCGATAACAGCATTTGCAAACTCTTGCGTACCCACCTTTTCTTTACTCACCCCCTCTTTGAAGATGTCGTAGGTATGAATGCCATCTTCAAGGGTTTTTAGCCAAGCATTATGGATACTGGAAGCCGCATCATTTTCCCCTACATGGATCAGCATCAGAACGGCGGCTAGCATCAGGGCGGAGGGATTCGCTACATTTTGTCCAGCGCGTCGGGGGGCTGAGCCATGGATGGCTTCAAACATGGCGCCATGATCTCCGATGTTTGCCGACCCTACAAGACCGACTGAACCAGCGATTTGTGCTCCCACATCGGAAAGAATATCTCCATAGAGGTTGGGCATGACGATCACATCAAAAGCTTCAGGGGTATCGGCTAGTTTGGCCGCTCCAATATCTACGATCCAGTGGTCACTTTCGATATCGGGATATTCCCGAGCGACTTCGGTAAATACACTATGAAATAGGCCATCCGAGAGCTTCATGATATTATCTTTCACGAAGCAAGTCACTTTTTTGCGGTTATTGGTCTTCGCATATTCAAAGGCATAACGGATAATCTTTTCTGATCCAGGCTGAGAAATCAGCTTGATCGATTCACACACTTCAGGAGATTGGCGGTACTCAATCCCCGAATAGAGATCCTCTTCATTTTCCCTGACAATGACAACATCCATTTGGGGGTGCTTGGTAGCCACAAAGGGGTGGTAAGAGACGCACGGGCGGACGTTGGCATAAAGCCCTAGCATGGTACGGATCGTGACATTCAGACTTTTAAAGCCTCCCCCTTGAGGAGTGGTGATGGGAGCTTTTAAAAAAGCTTGCGTTCTCCGAATGGTATTCCAAGTTGCCGCTTCAATTCCCGTTGGATGTCCCGCTAAATAGACCTTTTCTCCGATCTCGACTTTATGAATTTCTAAGGGAACTTTTGCTCCACTTAAAACTTTGAGAGTGGCCTCCATGATTTCCGGGCCAATGCCGTCTCCATAGGCTACTGTAATAGGGATTTTTCCTTGAGTCATCATCTCCTCACTTGCTAGATTACCTTACTAATTATATGATTTGTTTCTAGAGTTCAACCCTGAAGAGCACGAAATGTTAAAAGATCTCTTTGAAGAATACCAGCGCAATTTAAACTTTTTTTTTAAGCAAATCGATAAGACTCGAGCAGAAACGATTTTTCGCCTATTTTTTGAGTGCCAGGGAATGTTAATTTTCACGGGGGTAGGGAAAAGTGGAATCATTGCAGAGAAACTGGCGATGACGATGATCTCTACAGGAACTAAGGCCCTCTACCTCCCCCCTATGAACGCCCTCCATGGAGACATTGGGATTGTGACCGATAAAGATGTTCTCATCTGCATTAGCAAAAGTGGGGAGAGTGATGAACTGTTGAGCTTAATCCCCTTTGCCCAAAAAAAGGGATGTAAAACCGTTGCCTGGGTATCGAATGAAAATTCAAAACTCTTGCAAACCTGTGAAGTAGGGATTTGCCTTCCGTTAAATAAAGAACTCTGTCCTTTTGACTTAGCTCCTACAACCTCTACTGCCATTCAGCTGATTTTTGGGGATGTTCTCTCTGTTGCGCTCATGAAAGCGAAAAAGTTTAGTCTCGATGACTATGCCCTTAACCATCCAGCAGGGAACATTGGGAAGAGAATCACTCTTACAGTGGATGATCTCATGTTAAAGGGGAAGCATTTACCTCTGTGCTATCCCGAGGATAGCCTCAAAGAGGTCCTTGTGACCCTCACCAATAAACAGTGTGGGTGTGTCCTTGTTGTCGATCAAAAGCATCAGATGCAAGGGATCTTTACAGATGGAGATTTAAGGCGAGCCCTGCAAAAGGATGCTGCCTCGATGCTTGAAAAAAAAATGGGGGATCTGATGACGAAATCGTTTATCCGCACACAAAAAGGGGTTCTTGCGTGGGAAGCGCTCCGCTTGATGCAAAAAGATCCCAAGAGGCGGGTGATGATGATGCCTGTCCTCGATCAAAACCATTTAGTCGGTTTGATCCGGATGCATGATATCGTTCAAGCTGGCATAAGCTGATTGAGTAAAATAGGGGAAAAAGATTCGTTTCCCTCCTTTTAGCTCCATTTCAATTCCAAAAAGATGTTTTTTTTCAAGATAATAGAGGGATACGATTTCCTGAAGGGGAATTCCTGCGATCTCTCTTTCTGAATACTCAATTTTCCGTATGCGCAAGAGTTTTCGGTAGGGAATCATTCCCCATGCAATCAAAAACATTCCCACAAAAAAGGTGGGGATGCCCAGTTGGCTCAGTAATTCAAGAGGGGCAAAGGTTCCCATCCCTAAGAGCAAAACAACTCCGGGAAAACTAAAAAAAATCGCCCGTATCTGAAGACGCTTTTTTATGGTGGGGTCAATAACTGAATAAATAGATAGTCTCATTTGATAATTAAATTCGAATCGGTTATTTCAAAGTTGACTTGTCATTATTGTGCAAAGAGATTACTCTTGTACCACTATGGGGCGTTTATTATGGTTGATGAAATCTTTACTCTCTCGCACGATTTTCTGATAGCTGTTTTTTGTATCGGATATGCTGCTATCATCTTAGAATTTATTATTCGCGTCAATAAGACAGCTGTGGCTCTACTCATGGCCGTCCTCTGTTGGCTCATTTATTTTGTAGGGGACCCGCAACCCTTAAACACCAGTTTGGCATTTTTAGGGACCCACTTAGGAGATGTTTCGCAAATTCTCTTCTTTCTTTTGGGGGCCATGACTCTTGTGGAACTCATCGACTCCCATAAGGGGTTCAATACCTTTATCCACCATCTCCATACGCGTTCAAAGCGGAAGATGCTTTGGATTACTGCCTTTATTTCTTTTTTCCTATCAGCTGTACTAGACAACTTAACAACGACCATTTTAATGATTTCGATCTTGAGGAAATTGATTCCTCATAAATATGAGCGGGTCCTGTATTCGTGTATTGTTGTGATTGCCGCTAATGCGGGGGGTGCTTGGACACCGATTGGAGATGTGACCACTACGATGCTTTGGATCGGAGGGCAAATTACCACGCTCCGTGTGATCACAGAGATTTTCTTCCCTAGCTTGATATCCATGCTCTTTCCCCTCATTGTTTACACCTTTTTTGTGAAAGGAAAATTCCCCAAATCAGAAATCGATTTTAGAGACGAACCCCTAGAACCTGGAGCCCACTTGGTATTCTATCTAGGGATTATTCTTTTCCTATTTGTTCCTGTTTTTAAGTGGCTTACAGGAATGCCTCCCTTTATGGGAATGCTCATCTCTCTTGCGATCATGTGGCTTGTAACCGACATTATGCACCACCGCCATGAACAGCGGCAGCATTTGCGAGTTCCCTACATTTTGACCAAGATTGATGTCTCGAGCATTCTCTTTTTCTTAGGGATTCTTTTGGGTGTTAACGCCCTTGAAACAACAGGCATTCTGGATGGAGCGGCTCGATGGATGGATCAATATATGTCGAATGAGGCATACATAGCGACCATTATTGGAGTCGTTTCTGCAGTCATTGATAACGTCCCTCTCGTTGCTGCAACAATGGGCATGTATGACTTGCAGACCCACCCCACCGACTCTCCCCTTTGGATGATGATTGCTTACGCCGCTGGAACGGGGGGTAGCATTCTTATCATGGGATCGTCTGCAGGTGTAGCTCTCATGGGTCTTGAAAAAGTGGACTTCTTTACCTATCTGAAAAAAATCTCCATTCCCGTTTTCATCGGCTATATCTTAGGGATGGCTTTCTACGTTTTCGTATTTTAATCCGCAATGCGCGTTATTATAGTCAGAGACTCATACTTAACTAACCTGAACTCAAGTTGCTACCTAATGTTCCTTAACAAAAATTCTTCAGGTAATTTCAGCGGCTTTGATGCCGAAATTACCTGAAGAATTTTTGTTAAGGAACACTAGTGTCACTCCTTTTATTTTTCCCGTAGACTTTTGCCTATCCAGCGAAATAAGTAGCACAAAGAGGGAAGTTTTTTCAAAAAAAGTGTAGCGGTATGAATCGCTCTTGGGGGCAAGTGTTGAAAAAGAATTTTTAAGAGAATTAGATGTTTTTTTGAAAAGAAAGTAAACTTAGATGAGGGTAGCCTACTCTTTCACTACCGCTACAAACAGATCCAAGAATAGTTCGTAAATTGTGAGAAAATTCACTTAGAAATCGGTCAAAAGGGGGTTCAAAAAGGTTCGAAAATCCAAGCGGTAGAATTAAAAGAAGAAAAAGGAAAATGCATTGTTGAAGTGACCGAAAAACACGAGTTTTACCTCGTAGAAAGGGAGTAAACTCGATCCTTTGAAAGGAGGAAAAAAGGGACAATTTTTTTCTTAGTTTTTAAAAAGCTTTGCGCGAAAATAGGGTCTGATGTATTGTATTGAATTCTTTCTCAAGCAGGAATGACTGAGAAACGAAAGTGAAGTATCGAAGAGTGCTTCAAATGCTATTTTGACAGCGATAATGAAGTGACAAAGCTTAAGGTTTGAGCGCATCAAATTTTGATGTGCCCCTATCAAACTTTAACTCGAAAAACACAAGTATTCGAGGAATCGACTCAACTTTGATTGAGTCAAATATAAAGATTAAATTTTCATTGAGAATTTGATCCTGGTTCAGATTGAATGCTGACGGCGTGGATGAGGCATGCAAGTCGAACGAGAAGCCCTTGTTTCAAGTTTTCGGACGAG
>JAKQGT010000241.1 GCA_029556005.1 Chlamydiota bacterium
ACAGATGCAACAACGCCTTGACAGTATTTTGGCTAGCCTTGCCCCTTCTGAAGAGAGAAAGACCTCTCTATTCCTGATTGAAGAAGAGGATAACCCTCCTATGTTGCAGTGGGTTTATCTTTCTGGTATCGACCCTGACCCCCATTTTTCAGGAGAGGTTACTGCTTTCCTCGCATTAGAAAATACTCATTTAATCTTGCGTGTCAAAGGAAAGACGTTTTCCCAAAAGGAGAATATCCCTGAGAGAGTCGAGACTCTTAAAAGCAATGTAAAGCGGATTGACTATGAATTTTTAAGTAAGGGAGAGGTCTTTTCAACATGGGAAAAAATACAAGCCGCTCCTCCTGATTACCTCAAACTCACCCTCACATTGGAAGATAACCAAAGCGAAAGCTACGTTTTCTGGATAAACAAAAAACCCGAAGGTGTTTTGTTCTTATGAATCTTCTTCCTTTTGTAATGATCATTGTTTTAATCCTTGGCATGTTTTCCCTGTCTCAGTTTCAACAGAGCATCTCATTAGAGAAAGAGAAAAACGCCTATCTTGCCTATTTTATTGGGCTTCGCGAGAGTCGAAATGATTGTGAGGATTCTGTTTATGTGAACGCGCGAAAAACCCACTCCAAAGGAAAATCTTCCCCAACAACTCCTTCAAAAACCACAAAGAACGATGATATTAAAGAGCGCCTTTTTTTTCGGGAAAGAAAAGTGGGTTGGTTAGAGGGAAGACTCCATCTCTCCTCTCTCCTTGATGAGTCTCAAAATAACGCCTCTTTAAAAACCCTCACTTTGAAATACCTCTTTGCCCTTTATGGTCACAAAAAGTTTTTCCCCAAAGACTCCAAGCCCTTTTTAGAAAGCTTGATAAAAACCCTCAAAACACAGGAAACGTTAATTCCTCTTCATGAAGTGGTCTTTGAAGATCCTCAAATGCAAGAGCTTTTTTATAAAATACTCCGTGGTACCCATACATATGACTTAGAAAAGAAAGAGGGGTATCCACCCTTTGATCATTTCTTCACCTTTGAAAAAAGCGATCACCCCCCTATGAACTTTCATGGAGCCAATAAAGTCTTTTTACAGGTCGCTCTTGGACCTAGTAAAGCTGAAGAATTGATTCTAGAAGAGAAAAAGAGGCTGATTGATACACCAAACTCTCTTAAGTCCCCACTTAGCAAAACGGATTTAGAGAAGATTTTGAGAGAAGACTTTGCTGAAAAAATCCAATGGTTTCATTTCAATCCCGGAAAGCGAGAAAAAAACCCTGAAATGCATGTAGATGAAAAAACAAAAATCACAGTACGGATTGAGTGATCTTTTGAAACGTCATATGGAATTGAGTTCCTTCCCCTAAACGGGACGTGACCCGAATGTTTCCTTCATGCTTTGAAATAATCGCTTTTACGATAGAAAGCCCGAGTCCAGCACCCCCCAATTTTCTAGAATGCGTTTTATCGACAGTATAAAACCGATCAAAAATATGCTCTAAATCGTGGGCCGCAATCCCTAAACCTTTATCTGTAATAGTTAAACAGACCTCATCTTGCGCATCTTCAATCGTCACTGTAATCCATGCTGGGGCCTCCGAGTATTTGACCCCATTTTCCAGTAAATTCATGAGGGCTAGTTCAAGAAGATCGGGATCTGCAGGAATCATAATGACTTCTTGACTTTGAAGGACTTCAACCCGCACTTCGGGGTGGAGGGCAAGGAGGGTGTGACTACAATTATCCACTAAGGCTACGAGATCACAATCTTGAAGACGGGCAGCAGGGAGATAATCTAAATCAGCGAGTGTCAGTAAGTTTTTCACCAAGTTATCCATACGCTGACAGTTGCGGACAATTTTTTCCGTAAAATCTTGAAGCATGGCTCCAGAAATTTCTGGAAGATCATGAATGGTTTCGGCAAACCCCTTAATAATCGTAATTGGAGTGCGGAGTTCATGAGAAGCATTAGCTACAAAATCTTTTCCGAGTTGATGTTTTTGATACTGTCTAAAGCTATCTCTTAAGGTGACAATAAATTTTCCTGATTTTCCTAGAGGTTTCATCACCACATCACAACATTTTTTTTCTTCTCGATCTAAACAAAACGTCAGAGATTGTGAAACACCTGTTTTGCGACACCGATTCCACATTTCTTGGTGATTTTTCAGAAACTCACAGTCGCCTAATTTTTTCCCAAAAAGATCGCTCTTACTTCCTCCTAAAATGCGAGCCGCTTTTACATTGATTGTAAGAATGAATCCCTCAGCACTCAATAAAATGACCCCTTCTTCTAAAGCATCTAATACCTCCATCTTTTCTCTTTGTTTTCTAGGAAGTTTCCTTCTATGAATCCCCAAAACAAGGGCCGTGATCGAGAAAAGAAGTAAGAAGAGAATCCAATCCTTTGAGGCATGGAATGAAGGATGCAAAAAGCATACAAAACTTCCCAAAACCAGAGCTAAAGTAAGGAATAGATACCTTTTTTTCATGTTACTAAGATAGCAGGAGAAGGGATTTACCCCAACTCTCTAACTCGGCAAAATTATACTAAAACAACTTCAAAAGTTGGTTTAGTATAACTCGATCACCGCTCTTCTAAAAAGGGCTCGTTGAAATGCAGGTTCTCGAAAGATAAGCGTTCCAAGAGAAACAACGATTACAGAAGCAATATGCATCCATTTATAGGTAGTGTCCCTCGTGAACTTTCTGTCTAAATCATCTTCACTCCGAGCGGCAAGCGCTTCTGCACTGAGGTGTGAGAGGACAAGAGCAGTGATCCACGGATAGGC
>JAKQGT010000251.1 GCA_029556005.1 Chlamydiota bacterium
TATAGCTGAATTAGTTTAAAATAGTAACGATTGGGCAGAAGATTTTCATTGAAAATGAAGCGCGGAGAGCGAAGCTGGCTTCGTGCAAGCCAGTGAGATCGAGCGTAAAATTATCGGTGAAAAGATCTGGATGAATTGTTACTATTTTAAACTAATTTAGCTATGTAATTCTTTCTGAAAAAACCGGATGGCCATTTCAGCCACATGCTCATGCACTTGATCTCTATTAACTGAAGGATGATCCTCCACAATAGCAGGAGGAAGCTCTCGTTTCCCAAGAGGAGTCGGAGTGTTCATAAAGACAAAATGTCCTTCATGCCCCTCTAGAATGATAAAAGTGTGATTTTTTAAGTGTTTACTTAAGAAATTCCCCTGTTTTTCTAGTGGTAAAATCTTATCTTCTTTCCCACTGACAATAAAAATGGGAGCTGTAACCCTTTTAAGACTCTCCGCATCAAATTCTGCTCCTCGAGGAGCCATGAGAAAGTAGGCTTTAAAGCGGGGATCCTTAAAGGATTTTCCCTCAATTTCTCCACCAGCGAGCCAGATTCCTGTTAAGCCTCCCATAGAAAACCCCACAAAACCTATCCGTTCAGGATCGATATAGGACTGCAAAGAGGGATTCTCCATCAAATAATCGACTGCTGAGGAAATATCTGCAGGCCTCTGCTCCCAAGGATAGTTTGGGGAGGGATTTTTCCATGTATTTCCAAAGTGATCAACTGCAGCAACAATATACCCTTGCTCTACCAGTTTTTTTGCTAGCCACATTTGCTCTCTTTTCTCCCCTTCCCAACCATGGGAGAATACAATCAAGGGGTGTTTCCCCTCCTGAATGATTCCCTCTACTACCACATGAGGCTCTTTCCAGACCGTCTCTTGACAAATCGGATTTCCCTCTTGGGAAGGGTACCACAAAACGATCTCAACAGGACGTTCCTGATTGAAAGCAAAATGATAGAAATTTTGCCCTAATAAATTAAAAGGTTTAATAGCCATATTTAAATAATAATTTAAGAGTTTCAAAAACAGAGATTATACCAAAGAGAGATTTTCTGTTTCAAGAAGCTCATGAGCCGCCTCTAGGATGAGCTGAGCAGGTAGAGAGGTCAAGCAGTCGCTTTTGCCACTTCCTCCACAACCGGGTTGGTAGCACGGACGACAGGTCATCGGGAGAGTCACGACACGACTTTTAGGGTTACGGTAGGGGCCCCAATTCTCCTCACAAGTGGGACCAAAAATAGCCACGGTGGGTTTTTTAAGGGCACTGGCTAAATGGAGAGGAACTGAGTCGACGGTGATAAGCATTTTTGCCTTTTCAATGACAGCACCTAGCTCTTTTAGAGAAATCTTACCTGAAAGATCCTGGGCCCCAGGAGCCAGCTGAGAGATCCGGGCATTCATCGCCATTTCTTCCGGATCAGGGCTTGCTGTAAGGACAACTTTTTCTCCACGCTCGTGTAAATAACGAATCACTTGAGCTAGCGTTTCCTCGGGCAGGGTTTTAAACATCCAGCGAGACACAGGATGGATGAGAACAAAGGGAGCATCCGGAAGTAAGCTCTCTACCCGTTCTTTAGCATCCTCTGGGATATGAAAGAACAGATCACGCTCCTCAAAAGAAGGGAAAATGCCCAAAACTCTAAGGGCATCGAGTTGCTTTTCTACAGTATGGCGGGGGCGGGGCGTATGTTTAATCACATGGGAATAACATTTTTTCTTCCCTTTCA
>JAKQGT010000263.1 GCA_029556005.1 Chlamydiota bacterium
CTCCCTTCAGGCTTTTTTCAAAGAACACAAGAGCTTAAGCGAACCCCTTCTTTTCCATCACCTCGCTACAACACTCACCGATGCTACTGGGCTTTTCCTTTCCAATAGTATGCCTGTGCGTAATGCAGATGCTTTTTTCTGCCCTGAAAATCCTGTGGGACCAATCTACTGTAACCGCGGTCTTTCGGGGATCGATGGGAACATTGCTTCCGCTGCGGGAATCACGCGGGGGCTGGGGAAACCCCTCCTTGCCATTTTAGGAGATTTAGCCTTTCTTCATGATCTCAACTCTCTAGCTCAAACCCATAAACTCCCCCTTAAAACGCTTGTCATCAACAATGATGGGGGAAGCATTTTTTCCTTCCTCCCTATTAGGGAAAGAAAAGAGGTGTTTACTCCCTTTTTTACAACGCCTCATGGTCTGGATTTGCAACACGCTGCCCCTCTCTTTAAGCTCCCTTATCATCGCCCTGAAACGTTTGAAGAGCTCCAAGCGATATTAAGTGATCCCCATTCCTCTCTCATTGAAATGCAAACGCCTTCCCTGCAAAATCTAGAGATGCATCAAGACATCCTCCTCCATTTAAAAGAAGTGCAAAATCGCTTAAGACTTTCTGTATGAAGCTCACCTTTTTACACGGATTTTTAGGTTCACCTGAAGACTTTAAATCCTTCAACCTTCCGGGAACTTTTTTAACCCTACCTGGTCATCAAGGGAGACCTCTTGATCTCACCTTATTAGAAAAAGAAATCTCGGAAAAAACCGTTCTCATTGGATACTCTTTAGGAGGGCGCTTAGCGCTCCATTTTGCAAAACGTTTCCCTGAGCGCATCGCCGGCCTTGTGATTCTGTCTGCAAACCCCGGACTGGAAAGGGGGATTGAGGAGCGTAAACTATGGGATGAAAAGTGGGCCTCTCTTCTTGAGACTGAAGGGATGGAACTCTTCATAAAAAAGTGGTATGCACAACCGTTATTTTCTTCGCTAAATCCCGATCGATTAATCGGACGGGCAAATCACGATCCCCATAGTTTGGCACAGGTGTTAAGAGAGTGGAGCCCTGCACGACTCCCATCGTTATGGAAAAATCTTGAGGAATTTTCTTTTCCCCTGCTGTTTTTATTTGGGGCGAATGATATAAAATATAAACCAATTGCCGAGCGATTGCGAAAAACTTTTCCCGTCGATTATATCCCCAATGCTGGGCACGCAATCCATGTGGAAAATCCTCGACTTTGTGCAGAGAAAATTCAAGCTTTTATAGGAGGCATAAGTGAGTACTCTGATGGAAAATAGAACAAAATGGGAAGTGGCTGACGACTATGCAGATATTAAATATCACAAAATTCCCGGTATTGCCAAAATTACGATTAACCGTCCTCGCATTCATAATGCGTTCCGTCCTTTAACTGTCCAAGAGATGATTCATGCATTAGAAGATGCACGCAACGATCCTGAAATCGGCGTCATCATCCTAACAGGTGAAGGGAAAAATGCTTTTTGCTCGGGAGGAGATCAGTCGATTCGCGGGGAAGCGGGATATTCAGATGATGAAGGGGTCCACCGCCTCAATGTTCTCGATTTTCAAAGGGCGATGCGTAGCTGCCCCAAACCTGTTATTGCTATGGTTGCGGGATATGCCATTGGGGGAGGACATGTTTTGCATGTGATGTGCGATTTAACAATCGCTGCAGATAATGCTATTTTTGGACAAACAGGTCCCAAAGTGGGCTCCTTTGATGGAGGGTTTGGTGCCAGTTACTTAGCCCGTATTGTGGGACAGAAAAAAGCGCGAGAAATTTGGTATCTTTGTCGCCAATATACAGCGAGAGAAGCTCTAGAAATGGGGCTCGTGAATCATGTGGTTCCTTATGAAGAGTTGGAAGCAACCACCCTTGAATGGTGCCGAAAAATATTAGAACACTCTCCTCTAGCTATCCGGTGTCTGAAAGCTGCGCTCAATGCTGATTGTGATGGGCAAGCTGGCCTTCAAGAGCTGGCTGGAAACGCCACACTTCTCTATTACATGTCAGAAGAGGCCCAAGAAGGACACCAAGCTTTCTTGGAAAAAAGACGACCCGATTTCTCAAAATTTCCTAAACGCCCCTAATGAACATCTGGATTGAAGGAGCGCGTCCTAAAACGCTTATTGCCTCGGTATCCCCTGTCTTATTAGGAACAGTCATTGCTTACGACGCAGGGGCCTTCAACTTTTGGGTTTTCTTAGCCACATTACTCTTTGCCCTCTGTGTGCAGATTGGGACAAATTTTGCCAATGACTATATCGACTTTGTCAAAGGGTCTGATACCTCTGAACGTAAAGGACCGAGGCGTCTGGTGCAAGCGGGACTGGTGAGCGTTCAAAAAATGCGCGCGGTCACAGCCGGAATTTTTGCTTTGGCAGGTCTCCTTGGTATCTATCTCATGACCGTCGGAGGGTGGCAAATCGGCGCCTTAGCCCTCCTCGCCATTATTTTTGGTTACCTCTATACAGGAGGACCTTATCCTTTAGGATATTTAGGGCTGGGTGATCTCTTTGTTTTGATTTTTTTTGGCCCTGTAGCAGTTGCTGGAACGACCTATTTGCAAACAGAAACGCTCTCCTCTCTGGCGATTATCACAGGGTTTGCTCCCGGTCTTCTCTCAACAGCCCTTTTAGCGATGAATAATCTGCGCGATGTCGAACAAGACCGGAAAGCCAATAAAAAAACGCTCCCAGTCCGTTTTGGAGTCGCTTTTGGGAAATGGGAAACCGTTGTTTGTCTATTAGTCCCCTGTCTCATTCCTTTTGTCCTCTATAACTTGACCCATGCCCACCTTTTATCACTCACTTCTATCGGATGCTTAATCCTCATTACCCCCTTAATACGCGCCCTCCTGACCCATAGCGAACTGGGCCCCCTTTTCCCCCAAGTAGGGAAAATTCTCACTCTTTTTACCCTGCTGTTTACATTGGGTTGGGTCCTTTCATGAGAAGGATTCTTTATCGTTACTCTCGCCCTTTTAAAAAGGGAGTGCGTGAAGGATTTTTGCTCTATTTACAAGATAAAGAGCGTGAAAGTTGGGGTGAGATTGCTCCACTCCCTGGATTTAGTCGTGAAAGTATCGAAGAAGCTTTAGAAGATTTCCTTTCAGGAACCTGCCGTCTCCCCTCCGTACAATTCGGCTACTACAGCGCCCTCTTAGATCTTTCTGACCCGGTTCAGCTCACGGCTATTCCGATTAAGATGAAGACCAAAGTAGGCCATCTTTCTCCCCATGAAGCGGTGAAAATGATCCAGCCCGTTTCTTCTATGCGGATTGATGTCAATCGCAAATGGAATTTACAAGAAGCTTTAGCCTTTGCAAAATGTTTTCCCGATGTAGAATATTTTGAAGAACCTCTCCTCCCGGGAGAAAATGCAAAAGATTTCCCCTATCCCGTCGCTCTTGATGAGTCTCTTCGTGAAAAAACCATTCCCCCCTATCCTCATGTTGTTGCTCATGTGATTAAACCCACAATGCATGGGTTTCCCCTTCCAAAAATTCAAAAAGGGATCGATTTTATTTTAAGCAGCAGTTATGAAACAGAAGTAGGGATTCATCAGATTGCAAAGCTCACGCAGCGTCTAAACATCCCACTAAAACCAATGGGGCTGGGAACCTGCCATCTTTTCGAAGAGCCTCTCTTTGAAGAAGAGCCCTATGTGGAACAGGATTGCCTCCATTTCCCCCAAAAATGGAAGCTTAAAAAAGATAAGGTTCAGGTCATTGTTGATGAATATGTTTGAATGCCCGTTTTCTTTATATGCAAAAAAATCTCCTAAAGACGTCGCTTTAAGTTCTGCTGAAAAATCTTGGACCTATCGTGACTGTCACGACCAAATTGAAGGGATTGCAAGTGTCCTCAAAGGAGAGGGCGTTAAGCGCGGAGATCGCATCGCTCTTTATCCCACAAAGGACTATCCTACCCCTCTTCTCTTCTTTGCTCTTTTTCGTTTAGGAGCGATTAGTTGTCCTCTGAATACTTATATTCCTCGAGAATCGATCCCTCAAACTCTCGACTCTTTAAGGGCCACTTTTTTTCTTGTTCCAGATGGAGAACTATTCCCCGCAGTGAAACAGATCGTCCTTCCTTTTTCAAGGCTCCTTAAACGTCCTCTGAAAGGGGGGCAAACGCTTCTTGAAAAAGAGTCTCATGCAACCTATCTTTTTACCTCAGGAACAACTTGTACTCCCAAAATTGCTTGCCACTCTCTAGGAAACCATTACTATAGTGCTCTGGGATCGAATGCGCGCATGCCTATCGAAAAAGGAGATCACTATCTCCTCTCTCTCCCCCTCTATCATATAGCAGGAATCGCCATTCTCTTTCGGACGTTTTTAGCAGGAGGAACCGTTTTACTTTCTGAAGAAATCGACCACAAAAAAGCGACCCATCTTTCCCTTGTTCCCACGCAACTCTACCGTCTCTTAAAAAACCCTATTCAGGGGCGTTTTAAACACATCCTCTTGGGTGGGGCTCATATTTCTCCTGAACTCTACAAAAAAGCAGTGCAGTGTGGACTTCCCATCCATCCCACCTATGGAATGACGGAGATGAGTTCTCAGATCACCACCCATTTTGAATCCCGAGGGTTTTCATTGGGACATCCCCTTCCCTATCGAGAAATCAAACTCACATCTTGTGGAGAGATTCTTGTCCGTGGAAAAACTCTTTTTCAAGGGTACTTTGACAGTATTAAGGGGTTAGACCTTCCCCTGGATGCAGAGGGGTGGTTTTCCACAAAAGACTTGGGCACTTACTCTCCCAAAATGGGGCTGCAAGTGCAGGGACGGAAAGATCGCCTTTTCATCAGTGGAGGAGAAAATATTCAACCTGAAGAGATCGAACGCGCCTTGAGGCATATTGAGGGAATTGAAAACGCCGAAGTGGTTCCTACACCAGATGAAGAATTTGGATACCGCCCCATTGCCTATATTGCGAGCGAAAAAAGCTATACGGAAGAACAGCTGAAAACTTTCCTCGCTTCCATGCTTCCCAAATTTAAGATCCCCGTAGCGTTTTATCCCAGTAATCGTAACCATAAGCACTAGCAATCGCAACAGCACCATTATAGAGAACGCCCACCTTCATCATATGCGTCCAACTGATCTCTTCAAAAAGACGAGAGGTCAACCTTTTGGCCAAAAAAAGAGGGGTGCTTGTTAAAAGGACAAACTGCACAATACGTCCCATTTCAGTCATGGTCTTAACCCGCTCCGGATCTATCTCTTCAAGCTTATTTCCAATCCCCCGAAAATAGCTATT
>JAKQGT010000347.1 GCA_029556005.1 Chlamydiota bacterium
ATTAATATTCTCGACCCGGAACCTCTCCGCAAAAAATACCTAAAGCCCCTCCTAGAGCTGCGCAAACATAAAGGACTTACAGAGCAAAATGCCATCGAAGCCCTCCAATCCAACATTGTCATCGGGACTTTGATGCTCTCACAAGGGGAAGTCGATGGCCTTGTAGCAGGAGCCATCCATACAACAGCCCACACAGTCCGCCCTGCCCTGATGCTCATTAAAACCAAAGTAGGGGTCAAGCGGGTCTCCTCGATCTTTTTTATGTGTCTCCCTAAACAAGTGCTTGTTTACGGCGATTGTGCTGTCAACCAAAACCCTAATGCCGAAGAACTAGCCGATATCGCCATTCAGTGTGCAGATTCCGCACAGCAATTTGGGATTCCTCCTCGGATTGCCATGATCAGTTACAGCACAGGAACATCGGGAAGTGGGGCAGATGTCGAAAAAGTGAAAGAAGCAACAGCTCTTGTCAAAAAATTACGTCCCGATCTCTTGATCGATGGTCCTTTGCAATACGACGCTGCTTTTAGCCCCGATGTTGCTAGTAAAAAAGCCCCTAATAGCCCCGTTGCTGGTCTAGCTACTGTCTATGTTTTTCCCGATTTAAATACCGCCAATACCACCTATAAAGCCGTTCAGCGAAGTGCCGATGTTTTATCCATTGGCCCCATGCTCCAAGGACTCAATAAACCCGTGAATGATCTTTCACGTGGAGCTTTAGTTGATGACATCGTCTATACTATTGCCATCACCGCCATCCAAGCCACCTAAATAAACGTATTGGACCAAACTCGAAGAAATGTTATAAAAAGCTAAAGTGGAATAATTATTGGATCGATACATGATGAGAAAACTCATAAAGATAGGGATGTTACTTGCCATTATTTTCATGGCAACAGGGTGTGATTCCAGCAAAAATATCGTTAGTAATGTCGACGAAAAGGAAGCCAACGTCATTCTGGTATTGCTCGAAAGCAAAGGGATTCCCGCAAGTAAAGCTCCCTACTCATCAGGAGGAGTTGGGGGGGGAGATACCACAGCAAAATTCTCCATCATGGTCCCTGAAAAATATTCCATTGAAGCGATCGCTTATCTAAACCAAAATGGCTTTCCTAGAGAAAAGGGAACAACGTTACTTGATCTCTTTGCAAAGCAAGGGCTCATGACCTCTGACAAAGAAGAAACGATCCGTTATCAAGCCGGTCTTGCCCAACAGTTAACCAATATCATTATGATGATCGATGGGGTGATTGATGCTAGCGTACAGCTCTCCTTCCCCCCTGAGGATACCGGATTAGGGACCGAAACTGAGAAAAAGAAAATCACAGCTGCGGTTTATGTCAAACACCAAGGGGTTATTGACGATCCCAATATCCATTTGGAAAACAAAATCAAACGCCTCATCTCTGGAAGTATTACCGGATTAGATATCAATGATGTGACGGTTGTCTCTGACCGCTCACGTTTTACCGATATCACGTTAGAGCAAATGCCTGAATCTTTAGGAGGAAAGCCTGGGGAGTATGTGAGCATCTGGTCGATTGTCATGAGCAAAAACTCAGCAAGTCGTTTCCGCGTTCTCTTCTTTTTGATCACCTCTATTGCTGTTATTTTAGCTCTGATTTTGGGTTGGCTCATTTGGAAGTTCTATCCTGCACTCAAGAAGAAAGGGGCGCTAAAAGAGCTTTTTGATCCGATTCCTTTCTTGAATCTCTTTAAGAAAACTCCTCCTGGTCCACCTGGAGAGAGATAGATAAAAAGGACGGGTTCTGATGAATACCACTTCCTGGATTGCTTTTCGTGACTTACTGGAAAGATCGAGCCCCGATAAGAAAAATGCGTTTTTACAATCCCTTTCCCGTGAAGACCAAGAAAAATTACGGGGAATTAAACCTTCTGAGCACGATCCTTTTACCACTTCTCTTACAACCGCAGAGCGTATTGTAAACGTCCACTGGTCTTGGCTGATTTCTTTTCTAGAACCCTTTGCTGAAAATGATAAACTTATGATCCTTTCTGCTCTCAGTGAAGAGCAAGCAAGCAAGTTACGCAAACATTTCAAAATCCAAGAATCTCTCCCCCCTCTTGCTCCCCATGGAAAAAACTATCTCCTCAGTGCGATTTATCACTGGCTTATTTCCGATCAAAAAGGATTTGTCCCCTTAGAGTTTTTACCTAAGCATCCTCTCAATCCTCTTTTGACCCTTTCAAAAGGGGAACTGCAAACCTTAGTGAATTATTTAGGACTGCACGATCTAGCCATAGAAATTAAACATGTTGTCAAAGCGGAGCAGATTAAAAAAATTCAAAAAGTGCTTTCAAAAAGCCAACAGGATTATTTAAAAAAACTCCTCAAAGAAAAAGAACCCGCCTCTTTTTCACGTCTCAATCTTGATGGGTGGGATGGAAAGGAAGAAACTCTAAAAGGAATTCTCCATCACCGCGGCTTTAACCGCTTAGCAAAAGCTCTTTTTGGATGTCACCCTTCCCTTTTATGGCATATTTGTCATACATTGGACACAGGAAGAACTAAAATTCTCAGAAAGTTCTTCACAGATATTAACAATGAACAAGTTCAAGAACTTTTAGTTAAACAAGTTCTCGAACTCATCCCCAGGGTGCAAAAGGCAAATGAGTAAGTACTTTTCGTTAATTTATTCAGGAGAAATTCACAAAGGAAGTGATGAGAAAGTCATCCCTGCCGAAGAGTTCTCCGACCTTCTGAAAGCCGTTGATGTCTTAAAAAAAGCAAAAGAAGATGTAAAAATCTACCTCGATAGTAATAAAGAGGATTGCGCAAAACTCCTTAAAAAAGCAGAAGAAGCAGGCTTTAATCAAGGACTCACGGAATTTAATAAACAGATTCTCCATTACCAAGAACGCATCAAACAAATGGAACATGATCTGCAAAAGATGATTCTCCCCTTAGCTTTAAAAGCTGCAAAAAAAATTGTTGGGCGTGAACTTGAATCAAAACCAGAAACCATTGTAGATATTGTCAGACAAACCTTAAAACCCGTTACACAAAGTCACCACATCCGTATTTTTGTATCCAAACAAGACAAAGACGCCCTAGAAAAACATAAGAAAGAGCTCAAAACCATTCTTGAACACGTGCAGACATTTGTGATTGAAGAAAGAGAGGATGTCACACCGGGGGGTTGTATTATTGAAACCGAAGCTGGTATCATTAACGCAAGCTTAGAAAATCAATGGCGTGCACTAGAGTCCGCTTTTGAAGCGTTTATGAAACGGTAGATATCATTAATTCATGAATAAAAAATTGCCCTTCTTTCTATTATTTTTCTGCGTTCTTTTGTTTAAGCCACTCCAGGCTCAAGAAGAGGGAATTGCAGATGCGATTGCCAGAATCGCCCAGACAGAGTCGCAAGCACAAGCTTCTTTAACCCCTCAGCAGATGAAGGAAGAACAAAAAGGGGAAGTCGAAGAACCCAATCTGATTACGATGATGGCAGTGATCACCCTGGTCGCCCTCCTTCCCTATGCTATTATCCTTTTAACCTCCTTCTTAAAAATGGTTATTGTTCTTTCTCTTTTAAGAAA
>JAKQGT010000282.1 GCA_029556005.1 Chlamydiota bacterium
CCCCTCAAGCATGGGAAGCGTTTCGCTGTAGAGATAGCTATCAATTTCTAAATGGGGGTAGTGTTTTTTTAAAATAGAAAACAGAGGGGATGCGAGGAGAACATCTCCATGATGACGGAGCTTCGCCACAAGAACTTTTCGAATCTTAGAAAAAGGAAGCCTTGAGTCCAAAGAATACCTTATCTATAACGGAGCTAAAAACCCCTTCAGTATGCAGCTTCCTTACCCTTTTGAACCAGAAAAAAAAGGATTTAATCCCCGCACAGCCACCTAATAAAACGGTTTTCTAGTGTATTGGAACGGCTATAGTCGTATTCCAATCCATAATATTGCATATAGAGCTCCGTAATGCGATCTCCCACATCCCCACTACGCCATGTGTCATAAGAGTCCTTGCTGACAACAAAGCTCACAATAAAAAGACCGATTTCGCATACAATAGCAACAGCGACATGATAGATGCAACGGGCAATGAAAATCCCCTTGGTAAAAATCCCCCATTCCCCCTTGTACTCGGGATCTCTCGCTTGACTTCCTTTCACTTGAGCGTTCCAATTATCAAAACAATTCCTTTCTCCTTCAGGTTTCTTATCATCCTGCAGTTTAGCCTGATAGATAACTCTTAGATACTCGGGAACAAGGGCTGTAAAATGACTATGACACCCCGAAACAAGATCGTCAAAATCTTGTGTTTGATCCTCTTCATACTTTTTCCAAACACGTTGGTACTCTGGATTGCGGACCATATCTCCGGCAACGCAACTTCCTTTTAAAATCTCATGTCCACGATTATGTAATGCAGACATACAACGGAACTCACCTGCTTGGTTGAAGTTCCAGGCTAAAATATGATCCCTTGTTTGATTACGAAATAACCCTTCAAAACATCCCTTGCTATAATTACAACCACACATTTCATTCGTTACAGGATTTTGCTCTGTTAACTCACATGTATGGCCAACACAAACTTGACAGTGAAACCTATCTAAAATAGCCATTTTTTACCCCTAACAGTTAGTTGAAGCCAAAATTTCCCACAAAGTGTAAAAGTTTTCTTTTAAAAACGCAAGTAGAGAATTGTCATTTATGCCCCAACCCTATATAATGTTTTTCCCACAAAAATGAAAATAGGATGACTATGCCAAACGAAAGAACTTTATCGATTATTAAACCCGATGCTGTTAGCAAAAATCATATCGGAGATATTCTATCACGCTTTGAAAAAGCAGGACTTAAAATTATCGCTGCAAAAATGCTCCATTTAAGCCAAGAGCAAGCAGAAGGATTTTACGCCATTCACCGCGCAAGACCTTTCTTCAAGGACTTAGTCGACTTCATGATCTCTGGTCCTGTTTTGATTTCGGTTCTAGAAGGTAAAAACGCGATTGCTAAAAATCGGGATCTTATGGGAGCCACAAACCCAGCAGAAGCAGCACCCGGCACAATCCGCGCCGATTTTGCAGAAACGATTGATGCCAATGCTGTTCATGGATCAGATAGTTCTGAGACAGCAAAAACAGAAGTGCGCTTTTTCTTTAAAGAGAGTGAGCTTTTTTCTCGCTAATCTGAAAATCCACTCCCCGGAGAAGGGTCAAACTGCTTGGTTTTATTCTCTTTTTGATACGAACCTACTCTTCATTCCTATTAAGAGAAACTAAACGAAACAAGACCCTTCGATAAATGACAGGGATGAATTAAATCTCTTTAACAAAAAAAGAGGGCAAGACACCTTCCTTTATGCCGAAGAAAAAGTATACTCAAACAACTTTTGAAGTTGTTTGCATATATCTATAGCTAAAGTTGTTTAAAATGGGGACGATTTAAGAGAGATGTTTTTGTTGGATTTTGACTTCTTAAAATCGAAACCATTGTCCATTAGACAAAGAAAGATTTTAAGAAGTCGAAGGACAACTGATTAATGGTCGTGATGGAAATCTCTACCTTTGCGATTTTGCTGAAAGTTGTGATCTTCTTGCTGAAAATGAGGATGATGAGCAGAAGGAGAGTGATCATGAGAGGGAAATTGTCCTGAATGGTGGGGCCAACTTTTTTGATTTTTATAGGGAAAATTAGGATCATTCTTGTGTTTATTATAATAGTTGTTCCATTTTTGATTCCATGTATTGTGCCAATAATTATTCCAATGATTGTTCCAATTCACATTTTTAACATAAACATTGATGTGTCCATCCCAATAATAACCATTGTGTCCAACCCAATATCCATCCCACCACATGAAACCCATCATAAAAAGAGTAAAATAAATACTGGCATTCTCTCCTTGACTTGCACTTCCAACATCAACTTGCTGATTTTGAGGGTTATAAGGAAAAACTTGTTGACTCATATTTCCATTCCCATCAACAATGATTGCATTGACTTGGCTTGAAGTCGTTGTAATATTCGTAGCCCCTTCAATATTGATAACATCTCCAAACAAATTCATAGAACTTGTGATGAATAGGACAGATAAAATTTTTTTAAACATCTATTTTACCTTTGTATCGACATATTCTTTCTATATACCCAAGTTAAGACCAATGATCTCAAGTTGCTACCTCTCAAAATCAAAAACAGATTAAGAGTGTTAAGCTCCTAAATTGCATTCTAACTAAGTGCAGTTACCCTGTCAAAGTCTTTTCCATACTTTAATAAGTTCATGGAGAGTATAGCTAAAGTTGTTTAAAATAGGGATGATTGAGACAGGTATTTTTGATAGATTTTAGCTTCATAAAATCGAAATCCTAGTCCAGTAGACA
>JAKQGT010000296.1 GCA_029556005.1 Chlamydiota bacterium
ATGGATAAGATCTTTTAAAGGGGATTGAGTAGCATAGGAAAGAGACGTATGGTAGTGCCCTTGGGCTTGGATGTGGTTTTCTTGTGAGTCTACAGCGATTCCTTTACTTAGAAACAAATAACTGACAGGAGTGGGGTTGCAGATTTCAAAGATTGTATTGAAGTAACTCGCGATTTTTCTATTGTAAACACCGTCGACATCTAGGGCAAATTGCTCACTAGAGATGTCCTCATTAGCAATTTCTTCAAAAACTCTTAGAATCTCTCTTCTTAAGGGATCTGCATAGTCTTTATAAGAAGTCGCAACGAAAACAGTTGCTAGGCTAAATATAAAAGCACCTGCAACCATGGGTCCTAAAAAGCTAGGACCTGCTGTTGGGACCGCAGGGGATCGCAAGGGAGGTGCAGAAGTTGCTCCACTTAAAAGACGAGACCCTACAGCACCGACGACTCCACCCGCAACGGGTGTACTATATCCAAGAGCAGCTAAGGAGATTTCATCTTCATCTATGGTAAAAGGGGGAGTGACTTGGGGCTTAGGCAGGCTCAATTTTGGCGGGCTATACCTCTCTTGCTCAAAAACCTCTCGAATCTTTTGAGAAGTTATTCGATACTTTTGAACAGGGGAAAGATCAGGAAGGGGAGTTTCATCAGATAGATTAGGGGGTTGAGAAGTTAGTAATAGATCAACAGGTCGTAAAGCATGGCTCATCAATATTTCCTCCGTTTTGAAAATGGCCTTAATAGGTAAATTTCTAACGACAGGAAACACTGACGATCAATCAAGATCGATCTTAGGTTTTTGCTTTCCCTCCATTAAAAACTTGTAAAGATGGAATCAAATCTTTGAATTTTAATAAAGAATAATTTTGATGCTTTGTGAGCACAGATTCACAGTGGATCAGAAAAAACTTCGGGGTTTATACCGAAATGATTTCAAAAATTGGATTTTCGGCAGCTCAAGCCTAGGAACTTTGATGCTAAAAATTCCATGAAGTACTTTTGCGGTCAGGTACTAGGGACGCCTAGACTTCTAAGGGGAAGGTTCTTCTTCTGTTTCCTCTTTTGTCAGGGTGGCGCTTGCGAGCTTTTTCTTTTCCTTTTTCTTCTTTTCTTTGGGAAGGCCTTCATCTTTAAAGGTGATCTTACCTTCTTTTGCAGAGATGACAATTTGTCTAGGCTCATCTCCTTCGAGAAGGAGTTTTTCTGCAAGAGGATCTTCAAGTTCTTGCTCAATGGTGCGCCGGAGTGTGCGGGCTCCCATCTCGGGTTGGTACCCTT
The DNA here is from genome assembly GCA_029556005.1 of Chlamydiota bacterium. Classification (GTDB taxonomy): domain Bacteria; phylum Chlamydiota; class Chlamydiia; order Chlamydiales; family Simkaniaceae; genus JAAKFF01. The sequence goes on from JAKQGT010000296.1 coordinate 1,281, forward strand.
TTTCGACGAGGAGTTCTTTGGCAGCTTTTTCAATTTGGACGTAGATATTCTTGCGCTCTAAGCGTTTCATGAGCTTATCGACTTCCAGATCGATGATGGCCACTAAACTATCTTTATCGAGAGCTTTAAAGATGACCGTATCATCAAGGCGGTTGACAAATTCAGGTTTGAAGTGTTTTTTGGCGGCTTTATCGATTTTTTCCTTCATCGTGTCATAATCCAACATCCCTTCTTGCACTCCGAAGCCCACTTCAGTTGAGCGACGGATGAGGTCAGATCCTAAGTTAGAGGTCATGAGGATGATGGTATTGCGGAAATCGACTTTACGTCCCATAGAGTCGGTGAGACGTCCATCTTCTAAGATTTGAAGGAGGAGGTTCATGACATCTGGATGGGCTTTTTCTACTTCATCAAAGAGAACGACAGAATAAGGGCGGCGTCTCACTTGTTCGGTGAGCTGTCCTCCCTCTTCATGTCCAACATAACCGGGAGGCGATCCTGTCATACGGCTGACCGCAAATTTCTCCATGTATTCGGACATATCGACTTGGATCAGGGCATCCTCTCCCCCAAACATATGAATAGCGAGTTGCTTGGCAAGATGTGTTTTTCCCACTCCCGTCGGTCCTAAAAATAAGAAGGCACCGATAGGACGGTTAGGATCTTTAATATCTGCTTTACTGCGCCTGAGCGAGCGGCAGACCACTTCGATGGCAGCATCTTGTCCGATAATGTTTGCTTTGAGGATCTCTTGCATCTTGAGGATTTTGGAAGCCTCTCCTTCAGTGAGTCGTGACATGGGGATACGTGTATGTTTCGCCACAATGGCTGCCACGTCATCTTCATCAACGATCACTTGGTGTTCGGCTTTGTTTTTCTCCCATTCGGAATGGATGTGTTGCAGTTTCTCTCTGAGGTTTTTCTCTTTATCGCGCAGCTTAGCTGCTTTTTCATATTCCTGCTTACCGATCGACTCTTCTTTGGCTTTGCGGAGATCTTCGATTTCAATTTCTAGGTGATGCACTTCTTGCGGTTGATGGAGCATCGAAATACGCGCTTTTGCCCCGGCTTCATCGATAAGATCAATCGCTTTATCAGGGAGGAAGCGCCCTGTAATATACCGGTCGGAAAGGTAGACAGCACTCCGGATGGCTTCATCGGTGTAAAGACACTTATGGTGTTCCTCGTATTTGGATTTGAGTCCCATGAGAATAGCTGTGGCCTCTTCTACATTGGGAGGAGAGACATTGATTTTTTGGAAGCGGCGTTCTAGGGCGGCATCCTTTTCGATATGTTTACGGTATTCATCGAGTGTGGTCGCGCCAATACATTGAATTTCTCCGCGAGATAGAGCGGGCTTTAAAATGTTGGAGGCATCAATCGCCCCTTCGGCAGCTCCTGCACCCACGATGGTGTGAAGTTCGTCGATGAAGAGGAGGATGTTCCCATGCTTTTTGATCTCATCCATGACTGCTTTAATGCGCTCTTCAAACTGTCCCCGGTACTTGGTTCCCGCAATCATCAGGGTGAGATCTAAAGCGTTCAGTTTTTTCTTTGCCAAGTG
>JAKQGT010000297.1 GCA_029556005.1 Chlamydiota bacterium
TATTTGTCCTTGGCGGACCAAGAGGAGGATACGGTCTCCAGGTTTGATGCCTTGGAGAGCTTGCTCGAACTCTTTCACATTAGTGACCTTTTGATGGTTCACGGCAATCACTAAGAAGCCAGGCTTTAGATTGGCTTGACCTGCAGGGGAATCCATGAGGACCTCAGTGATCACGACTCCTTGATCGTCAGGAGTTAATTTATAGTTACGGATATTTTCATTAGTCAAGTTATCCACACTAAAACCCAGTTGCTTGCTAGAGGCGGTACTGGAGATAAAGATATTTTGCCCATAGGTTCCTAAAGTGACAGGAAGATTTAACATCTTGCCATTGCGATTAATCGTCAGATTAACGGTGGTTTCAGGGGGGAGTAAGACAATATCATTACGGAGGTTTGTGGGGTTTTTTACTGTATTTCCATTGAGTTTTGTGATGATATCCCCTTGTTGGAGTCCTGCTTTTTGGGCTGGAGAGTCTTCAACAACATCTACAACTAAAGCCCCTTGTGTACTATTAAGGCCAAAAGCTTCAGCTAAATCATTGTCGATAGGTTGGAGAGAAACTCCCAAAAAGCCTCGGGTAACGGTTCCATTTTCGACAAGTTGTTGTTTGATGTTTTGCAAAATATTACTCGGAATGGCAAAGCCAATTCCCATATTTCCTCCCGATTGAGAGACAATTGCGGTATTCATTCCAATTACCTTCCCCTCTAAATCGAGAAGGGGGCCCCCTGAATTTCCGGGGTTGATGGCTGCATCGGTTTGAATGAAATCTTCATAATCGGTGATTTGCAGGTTTTGACGCCCTTTTGCACTGATAATTCCTGTAGAAACACTTGCTTCTAAATGAAAAGGGTTTCCAATAGCAACCACCCATTCACCTACTTCGAGGTCATCAGAATTTCCGAGTTCTAAGGAGGGAAAGTTAGTCCCATAAGATTCTTTGATCTTGATCACGGCGATATCGGTATGGCGATCCCCTCCCACAAATGAGGCCTCTACCTGACGACTCAAACCATCTTGAAGATGGACGGTAATTTTTTTTGCTCCACGCACGACGTGTAGATTTGTCATGATGTAGCCATCAGAAGAGACGATGAACCCAGAGCCTTGGCTAACTTGGGGTTGTCGTTGCCGTTGCGGAGGCCCCCCAAAAAAGCGGTTGAAGAAGTCATCATTAAACATGCCATAAGGATCGCTTTCTTGATCCATCCCTCCTTCTGCACGGATGAACACAACGGAGGGAGTACATTTCTTTGCCACTTCAATGAAGGGACGCGAGAAGGCTTTCCCGGCATCTTTTTCATAGCTAGGATAACGCGAACTATAACTGATTTCAGGAAGTTCTTTTGCGCTGGCAAAAGTAAGAATGGAACATAATATTAAAATACCGTACTTCATGATTCTCTCCTTAAATGTAGTTTTTTAATATAGCGTTAAAGGGGAATTATGGGAAGATCTGCTTGATCTTTTTTGAGATGGGATTCGCTGGTAAAAGTCACTTTTACAGCTTTGTCTAATTGTTTCAAAAGATGCTCTGAAACGACCTCTTTCACATCTTTTTTTTGTGCATTTAGGAGATGGTCACGGTAATCTTGACGCAGTTTTTTTTCGCGTCCTTCTCGAAAGTAGGTGTAGGCTGTTAGGGCGCGACTTCCCGGAGAAACAGGGGAGTCAAAATCTTGAATGAGCCCTAGCTTGGCTTCTGTTAAATCCCGTTCGGTAAACTCTCCCTTAGCAATGGCTTGAATAGCTGCTTCAAAGGCGTTAAAGGTCGCTTTGATATGGGGATCGCGGTAACCGTAAAAGTAGTAATTTCCTGTCAGGGGATTGTAGCTGGCACCAGAACCATAGGCTCCCCCTTGTTCACGGATTTTTTTATGGAGGAATGTGTTTTCTAAAAGATCTGTTGAAAGGCTGAGGGCGGGAGATCCCTGATCGAGCGCTCCGACTGTGTGAAACCCTAAGGCTGAAAAGGCAACAGGAGAGGAAATGGGGCGTGCCTGTTTAAGTTTGGGAGGAGCAACTAGATGATTTTTCCAAGGTTCGAAAGCTTTAGAGGGGAGATTACCCACTCCATAGAATCCCTCTTTTGTAAGAGTATGGTATTGCGCTTCGTCGCAGCTAAGAATTAAATGAGGAGTGGTAAAATGGAATAAGGCGTTTTTAAGGGTGTTAAGCTTATCCGTGATTTCAGGAAGCTTTTGGTCCAAATTGTTTACAAGGGAGCGAATAAACTGAAAATATTTGAGGCCACTCCAATGTTCTCCAATGTAGGA
>JAKQGT010000305.1 GCA_029556005.1 Chlamydiota bacterium
AAATTGAAAAGCAGAGAGAGGTGAATAAAGCCTATCAAGCTGAGCACCGTTCTCAACTTCTTAGCCAAGAAAATATCCACTCAAAGCATATTCGAGATATCACAGAACCTGTTACAGTCTACATTGATGTTCAGGATAAAAATGCAAGGCACTCAGAGGATTTCCTTACCATGACAATTGTTTCTAAAAGAACAGAAAAAGTCATCGCTCAGGTTGAAATGGAAATCAAATAATCGGCTTTAGAAGCTAACGATTGCAGTTCCTCTGGATGGGTTAGGGCAATTTCAAATAGAAAACCCTCCCCTTCTGGAGCTGTATTCATCAGGGAAACATCGTCTTCAAGAGCGGTGTTAACACCTACAACGATTCCCGAAACAGGACTATAAATATCGGCTGCTGCTTTTGTAGATTCCAAAACAGCAATTTCTTCCCCCGCTTTCACTTCTTGCCCCACCTGGGGAAGCTGAACATAGACAATTTCACCGAGCTCTTTTTGCGCATGGTGAGAAATCCCTACAATTCCCTTATCTCCCTCAAGGCGTACCCATTCATGTGAGTCTGCATAATACATTATCTCCACCTCATGTTAATTCTAATGTTGCCCAAAGCTCAGGATGTTTTTCAAGGGCAAAAAAACGAGAGGAAATCCCAAAGTGTTGGGGGGCACCCTCTTTCCTGACAAACCGGTAGCAAAAACCTAGGCGCTTAAATTCAGAAGGATTGTAACCGTGAAGCGCCTCTTGGGGAATCCCTATTTCCATTTCATATGATGCCCGTTTCACCGTGGTATCCACAATAAAAAGGGAGGAGTCAGCTAGCTCATGCTTATCTTCCCCACGAAAACGGGTCACTTCCAAAGCTTGGACCCCCTCAACCTCCTCAGGATAAAAAAGGAAGTGGTGGCAAAAACGCGTGATACTATTTGTCGTTTTTAAATCACGGGTATCAATAAAGAGTTCAAGATAGTCCCCCTCTTCTGGAATTTTTTTGACTTGAGCTGTGAAACTCAGCCCCTCCGGACTCCATGAAACAGCCAAATCCGCAAATTTTTCCTCAACCAATAGTCCTGTGGTATCAGGAAGGACTTGCTTGCGCCCCCCGCGATGGATTTTAGTGCGCACTTGAAAAAATCCCGAAGGACTAAAGGGGCGCAAATCTTTAAGAGCGCTCATGGATATGAATGGCTTGTTTTTCTTTCATTAAGTCCAAAACTTTTTGCATATGTAAACGCTCCGCTTCTCGAGAAAGAATCGCCTGACCTTGCTTCATCTCTTGGGAGAAATTTCCACTGGGTACCGACTTTTCTTTAAGTTGAAAGAAAGAAAGGCGCGCATCGGCCCTTAGAGCCACTTCTGACCAACTTTGCTCAACCATCGAAAAGATTTCTGAGTTAAACCAAGGATTTCTCTCATGATTTTTAAATATCTGCTCCTCTTTGACAAGACCCCATTGAGTCTCTAATGAGGGTTTCACATCTAAAAGATCCTCCTCTTTGGAAAGGGCAGCCTGGATAAGATACGCACTTCCTTCACCTAGACGTTTGATATCACTTTGAGCCTGGCGCACAAAGGCAAAAAGACGATGGCTAGGATAAAATCCATCCAGGTTCTCATTTCTATCTTGAGGAAGCATGAGATGCATCTGCTGCGCATCATTTTCAATCCCTTTAAGAAGCTCGTGATAGACCAAGCGTCCCACTTCTGACTCCACTTCTTTTAGCCCCTTCCATGTATTGTCCTCATTTTTAAAAAGGGAGGGATGAGAAGGGCGTAAATTCTTATAGGCTTTTTCTAGATGCTCCTCCAAAAGAGGATCCAAAATGCCTCTGCTTTGGGCTTCAGCAAATGTTAAAACCGTTTTATTTAAATCGCGATCGATCACTTGAAAACGAAAGTAAGTATCCCCGTTCGAGGTGAACATCTCTAACTCTTTACGGGCCTGAAGAGCTTCAGGATTGGTCTCCAATTCATCCTTAAGAGCAGTGGTTGTAAGCAGTGTCACTAAAGGCTCGGCAGCCTCAAGCCCCTCAAAAGGGAGGTGCTTCCCGCTTGGAGAAAAACTGATAACCTCCTTTCTCACATGCGCACTATCCAAAGCCGTTTGTATCCACTCTGGATGGAGGTCAACAATAGCGTTTCTCGAATAACGGTCTACTTTTTGACGCACCTCAGGATCTAGTCCTTCGAGAGCAGAAAAATAGGCCTCAGCATCTTGGGCTTTTTTTAAAGCGAGAGTAGGAAACTGCCCTTCTAATTGCTCATAGTTTTCTTTTTCCAGTTGCCACTCCCACATCTCTTTCATACTCACATTGAGGGCTAAGATCTCTTTTGTGACCTCTGAAACTTCAACTAAAAACCGCTGTTCCACTAAATCTGGAGATTTTTTCTCTACCTCTTGAGGCGTTAGAAACGTTTTAGGAAGCATCAATACATCTCTTTTTCCACTTGTCACTGCATCCAAATAAAGCTCAAGTTTCATGAGTGTTTTAAAGTCTTTTATTTCTAGGCTGTTGGGAAGATGGTAGAGGTCTACTTCAGCTGTTTTTGAAGCAAATCCATGAAACGTTTGATAGACATGGGGATCTACAAAAACCGATCCCCCCACATCTTCAAACAGGCGGCGGAAAAGGAGGACTTTTTGCCAAGCTTGAACAGCCGCTTTCTCATCTAACCTAAGACGCATGAGTTGCTCTTTCCAAAGAGCCCCCAACTCCTCTTCAGAAATATCCCCTTTTCGTTTTTGCATTTTCAGGGATTCAAAACCATTGCGGAAAAGATCAACGCGAGCTTCTTCATAGGAAACCTTATAGCCGTTCTCCTTTGCAAGAATCGCGCTATTGATAATAAATTGGGCACAGAGCTCTACGAAACGGGGCCCAAACCAATCTTCAATCGTGCGACATTGAAAAAGGTTTAGATTCACTCTGGGTAATTTAGGATCGGGTTCAATCCAATTATAGTGCTTTTGTTGAAACATCAAATATTCACGCAATATATTGGGAGGAAAAGCGGTTTCTCCTAAGTAAAGGTCGACTAAGAGTTGGAAGGTATTGAAGTCAATTTCTTGGGTCGTATTTAAAAAGATGTCCAAATGGGCTTTCTGAGCAGGAAGAACCTGAGCCCAGAGATTTTCAACACTGATAAAAGGGGCACTTGGATGATGATAGGGGCGAAATTTTTTATGCTTTTCCACGTGTTCTTTGAGTTCATCCTGAAAAAGGTCAAAATAGGTTTTCGCTAAAAGAACGCCTATGCCACTCCCCAATAAATCTTTACGAATCACTCCATCGTTGAAGAAGTTGGGCATCACCCCTTTTTCAACAAGGGTTAAGTCATTTCGATCACTCCAAATAAAATGGATCATCTCGTCTAATTCATTACGCATCATTTTTGAGCCATCTACAGCCTGCCCAATAGGGAAATCTTCCGCTTTTTTCGGAGCGTTTAGGGTGTGGTGTGTCCCAAAAAAGGAAAAGGAAATAACGATTACAACTGCAATCACGATAAAGAAGTAGCGTTGGTACTTGCGAAAAAATTCTAACATCTCTTTGCCTTGTAAATGTGAAAAGTGTTCATCGTAACAAACTGGGCTCGTTTCCCGCAAGATTGGGACCTGAAGAAAAAAAATTTGACTCTAAACCCCGTTTCGATGAAAAGACAAATATGGCACGTGAAAGTACAAAACAGCGGTGGTTACTCGGAATTATAAGCTGCGTGGCTGCTATTGGGGGCCTCCTTTTTGGGTACGATACAGGAGTGATTTCTGGAGCGATTCTTTACATCAAAGAACAATATGCCATATCCATCGTTGAAGAAGAACTCATTATCAGCATGGTTTCCTTAGGGGCCATTTTAGGAGCCCTTTCGGGAGGCCCTCTTTGCGATAAATGGGGGAGAAAAAAAATTGTTCTTACTTCGAGTTTAGTCTTCATCATCAGTGCCATCGGACTGGCTTTTTCAGGATCAGTGAATGAACTCATCATCTGGCGCTTTATTGTAGGG
>JAKQGT010000348.1 GCA_029556005.1 Chlamydiota bacterium
TATCGAAATCTTGAAGGAGTGCAGCACGATCTCCTTGATTACCATATCTTGCCCAGCTAATCAGTCTGTTGGGGCGATCTCCTGGAATTCCTCGATCACGCAAATGATAAAGGGCATTTTCATAAGCTCCTCCACTTTCGCCATAATTCCCTACGATTTGTTGGAGGACAAAAGCGCGCTCATTGCCCCAGAAAGAGCGGAGTTGCTCCACAAACGGCATATTACGCTCTTCTTCTCCTGATAAACGGCAGCGACATTGGTAGAAGATATCTTTCCACCTAGCTGCACAGTGGGTCCCTGCAATCCCGAGATCAATCAAAACTTCTGCTTTGTGTTGATCTAAGGGCTCACTCGGATCATCTTTCAAGAACTCCCCAGGGCGGCTTGGATCTGGAATGGGGCGCCCTCTTTCGTCCCACTTAAATTGGAGATAATAGGCAACGACTTCTAAGCGCTTTTGATGCTCATCATAAACCGCTCGTCTTTCAACTGCGTCATTAGGAACACCGGGGTCGGGAAGATTGAATCGAATTCTTTGGATGGTGTAAGCCACCCCTCTTCGAATTTGATCGCGGGTAAGGGTCCTTCCCTCCTCTTTATAAACCTTGCCCCCTTTGTAATGGGGAAGAGAAGGATCGTCAAAGTTAATGCGATCAAAACAGCGCAAGACAAAGTCGATCGGAACTGTATAAGGGAGATCGGGAAGTTGATCTGCTCCCCCTTTAACCGAGGCATAGTTATCATAGTGACTTTGAGGAACTTCAAATAAGTCTTTCCAAAACCACTGAATATTCAGGCGTGGATACCGTTCCACAACCTCAGTCAGTAGCATAGAAAAATCCTTAAATGTAGACTCTCGCATGAGCCTTTTAATCCCCGCTTCTGAGTGGATGAAAAGGAGGATTTCTAGGGGGTTAACTTTGTTTTCGTGAGTGTCATTGTGCTCTCTAATATTGATAAACAGTTGATCGAGAAAGGAGCGTTCTGTATTAAATTGCCCTAGGCCGATTATATTTCCGAAATAATTGTTAGCAGGAATCAACTGATCAAGACCAGGAAAGAGTCCTTGACGACAGTTTGCATTATCACGCACAGTTTGCCAGTTAATCGTAGGAACCTCTCGACCCATTTCAAGGGCAAAGCGGACCAAGGGATACTCTTTTCTCGCAACAACATCGTCACAAAAGGCCTGAAAGTTCCACCCCATCTTAATCATTTGTGAAACAATCTGCTGTCTCCGCCCAGCTTGGGCAACCACTTTCCTAAAAATGGCACTCTGGTTGAGACCATGTTCAGAGGGTCTAGCCCCATTTTCTAAGAGGAGCAATAACTCAGGATCAAGATTTTTTTGATAGGCAATACGGGCCATATCCCATCCAGCGCTTTGCATTTTAAGAAGTATTCTCTCTCTTCTCTCTTGATCTGCTTGGAGTCCTTGGTTATCAAAAACTCCTCCCATAATGACATCGGCATTGATCTCATGTCCCTGACTGGGTTGTACCCCTTGTTCGAGAAGGGCGATCCAAAGAGCCGCATTATGACTTTGATAAGCTCTTGCAAAAGTCCCCCATCCCGCATCGTCCATGGTCTTCAACAGGCGTATTCTACACTCCTCTAAGAAAGCCACTCTATCGACACCATTAGGGACATCATAGAACTCCTGAAGAATCGCGCGGTCAAGACCTTGCACTGCGATATAAACAGCATCCTTTAAGTGTTCCATTCCCTCTGGATGCACTCCTTGCTGGAGAGCTTTTACCCAAAAGAGCGTAGGATCGATGCCAAGGGCATCCTTTGGAACATCTTTTAAGTCCCAAGCAACATGGAATATATTGCTCATTGTCCCAGGAAGAGCATCATCTCCTTGCAAATTGGGATCGGCTCCATAACCCATTAAAGAGATGGCTCCGGTAGCACCAAACTTTTGATAGGCCATCCATAAAGGGGTTTGACCTGTGGATCCTGAACGGAGGTTGAGATCGACCCCATGTTCAGTAAGGGCTGTGATCCCATCAATTCCAAAGTCGTTAACTTTAGGATCAATGGTATTCAGGATATGGTGAAGGATCGTATCCCCCTGGCCATTTTTAAGATTAGGATGGACCACTCCCTCATTGATAAAGGGGAGAAAGGCATGATAATCTTGATCATAAATAACCTGCAAAATCGTGCGTCCTTGGACATCGAGTAGATCGGATCTTCCTTGGTAATCGGTTAAGACCTCTTTCACCAGTGCGTATTGCCCATTTTGCGCTAAGACATGAATTAAGGGAGTGCGCTCAAAGGCTGCATCGGGATTTGCATGGTGTTTTAAAAGAGTTCTCACAACATCGAATTTTCCCTCTTCTGCAGCAACAAGTATCAAAGGTTTGTCTTGTGCATTGACTGCATTGGGATTAAAGCCCATGTTTAAATAGAATTTTACATAGTCGTCATTCCCCGATTCCACTGCATGTTCAAACTTCTTTTCAAGCGTAAAGCCAAAGAACTGCATGGCAGCGTAAACAACCCAGTTCACAACGGGGATCAGGAGAATCAAACCTTCTACTAAGTGGAGAACACGACCTAGTAAACTCGGACCTTCTACTGCATGTTCTCCTTCTTGCACTTTGCTTTGAAAAAAGGCGTAGTTTAACTGGTTTCTTGCCTCTTCATAGGGGGGATAAATGATCTTTTCAACCACATATCTGGGAAGGAGGGTACAGGAAATGTGCGCCATAAGACTTTAACCTTTTTTATGTAAAATCGGGGGGAATCATACCAGAAAGTGTGAAATAAAAAAAAGAAAAATTAGCGCTAAGAAGGGCTTTACAGGTTATTGATTATCAATGAATTAAAAATTCATAAAACTATAGCGAAAGGAGTCATGGCTACGCCAATCAAGATATCCCAACTCCCTCAAGAGCATTCCCACAGCAATCGGATGAATCCTTTCAGGGAGGGCTGGACCTTGCGTTTCAGGATGGAGAGGGCGTACAAGATGGGTAAAAACACCCTCCTCATACTCTTTAAAATATTTTTCTACAGGATGAGGAGAAACAGTAAAAATGAGCTCTGCAAAACAGGCTGCAAGATATTTTTTTACATCCGGACTAGAGATTCCTTGAAGATCTAAGCCGGGAGGCATCTCAGGAAATCCTAATTGCTGATAGAGATGAAGAAAAGCTGGACGATTCCGAAGCTCTGCAAACAGGAGATTTTTTTTCAAACCCCATCTCTCTGCTTGATCGATAAATGCCTGTTTCAATAATGCAGCACTGACACTCCCCGATTCTAAGCTTGTAATTTCTCGCTGCATCGAAGAATAAACCTGCAGCCCCTGAAAAGGCAATCCTTCTGAAATCCCTAGCAAGCGCTTGGCACTTTGCACTTGCCCCTCTGAAGGGGCTTGTATCTTTCTTCGAATTTCCGCACAAAGCGCGCCAAAGGCTTGCAAGGAGACATCCGCTTGATCTTTCAAACGTTGATAGTCACTAGAGGCGTAACTCTCCTGAAGGAGGCGATAATCCTCTCTTTCGCTCGTCGATAAAGTTCCATAATCAGCATTTTTCTTCAGGTGCTGGTAAGTCGCTAGTTTCCCCCCCTTTTCAAGGCGCTCTT
>JAKQGT010000025.1 GCA_029556005.1 Chlamydiota bacterium
CCATGATGGCGGGCAAAAATCAAATTAAAAAGAGCCATATAGGGGGTTCCTACATGGGGATCTCCGGTTGGTGAAGGGGCAATGCGTGTACGTACTTCCATAGAGAAATATCTTATCGGTTCATAGGTTTTTTAAAAAGGCTTGATTTCACAAGAAAAGTCCGCTGAAATGGTGAGATAACTATTGGCTGGAACTTCACTCCATTCATGATCTAAATCATTTAAGGGCTCAGAAGCTACGAGAACATAGGGGCTCTCAAAGGCATTGGAGTCCGATGGGAAAAAGCCACGCGTCGAATAGTAGAGAGATAAAGGATCATGATCTTTTGAAACGAATCGCGTTGCAATCATCTCAGACCCATTCGTAATCACGATATTGAGCCTAGAAAAATGGTCTTGGTCATGGTCGATTTGGAGTTCAATCACTCGATTAAAGGCTTTAATCAGAGCTTTTTCTAAACTGGGGTTGGGATCTGACTCCAAGTACTGCATGATCAGGAAAAATATCAGCTCAGAGTCTGTTTGAGATTTCAGTTTTTCAAAAAAATCGTCGTTTAATTCGTTGATCAAAGCTCTATGAACCTTTTCAAAAAAGCGAATCGTTCCGTTATGCACAAAAGAATACTCTTTGTAGGAAAAGGGATGGCAATTATTGAAAACCACATCCCCTACGGTGGAAGCTCTAACATGCCCTAAGAAGCAGTTGGATACAATTTTCCTAGAGAGATGGAGCAAATTTTTGTCATTCCAAGCGGGTTGGATCGATTTAAAGATTCCTGGAGCGGGTTCAATGTCCTTGTTATACCAGGTAAATCCAAAATCATCAGCATTGAGGTCATGGTGGCCATGCTTGGCTTCTTTGCTTTGCTTGATTAAAGAGTTGGAAGGTGTTTCAAGTAAGTCTTTAATCAATATAGATTTGCTTCCAATGTAGGCTACAAAGCGACACATAGATTCCCCCTTATCATTTTTTCCCCACTTTCAATTGAATATAATCCATAATATCTTCGGCAATATGTTTTCCGACAACTTTTTCAAGCCCCTGAAACCCGGGGGCCGAGTTGGCTTCACAGACTTTATAGCCGCTTTCATCAAATAAAAGGTCAATGCCAGCGATATCTAAATTGAGGAGTCTGGCTGTTTCGGTTGCGAGCCATTCTATTTCAGGTGTAAGATCAAAAGAAGCCACTTCGCCGCCCGTGGAAAAATTGGCTTTAAAACTGGTCTTTGAAGAGCGTAGCATGCATCCGATCACCCGTCCTCCTAACACAAAAACACGGAGATCTTTCCCTCTACTGTGTTGCATAAACTCTTGAATGATAATGTTAGCTTTGGAGTTGTTATTATCGATGAACTCCATAATATCTGAGAATTTATCCTCTGATTCACATAAATAAATGCCCCGCCCATGGGTTCCCGTAACGTTTTTAATGACAAGCGGAAATCCGATTTCTCTTCGAACGACAGAAATATCAATCGGAAATTTTGCGAGCATTGTTCTAGGTGTGGGGAGCATGCTATAGGCTAGAACTTGGTGGATGTGTAATTTGTCTTTAACGGTTTCCACTGCACTCGCATTATTGCATACGTAAACACCCATCTGCTCCAATTGTCGCATAACAGCGAGAGCATAGTAGGTTGTATCGGATCCCATGCGAGGAATCACCACATCGGGTAACTCTACAGGTTTGTCATCGATCAAGATACTTTTTTTATCATCTCGTGTTACAATCAATTCAAACTGTCTTGGAGCGATCAGTTGGAAATCCAACCCTCTTTTTTCCGCTACCTCTAAAAGTCGCTGGGTCCCGTAATGCTCTTTTGTGAGTTTCTCTCTAGGAGTCTCGAGTAGAATAAAACCTTTCATACCACTTAGTTGGTTTATTTAAACAAATCTAGCTATATTATGATCGATTACAAAATTGCCATCACCAAAAATCGATTGTGTAAATGTTTTTTTAAAATCGAAAGGGTTTAGCCCCCAGCAGCGGCTTTCAAGGGCTCCTCATAGCGGGGATGCTCTTTTTCAAGGAGGATGAGATCCTTCATAATGGCAAAAGTCTCTTCAAGTTGGAGGTCATTTTGGCCATAAAGCTCAATGCCATCGGCATCAAACTCTTCTTTATGGAGCTCCTTAAGGAAGTTTTGGTAGTTGGAGTTATGGGCAATACGCATCTCGGAGTTTTTCTTGAGAATGTCTAGGTAACTGCCGTAGAGGTCCATTTTTTCCTGCCGATCTTTTTTGTAGAGGCGCATCATTTTGCCCCGATGAAAGGGGTGAATGTCCGATAGGGTGTCGGTGAAATTAGGGGGGATTTCATCATTTTCTAAGGGGAATTTCGCGTAGCTCTCTCCGATTTCGAGTTTGCTCAAGCCTCCAGGGATTTCGATATCTACTTTGGTTCCGGTTAGCTGGGGACTTTTCCCCGAGACGGTGTAATAGAGTCCTCGGGTCACCTTATACTCTCCTTGGGGATTCACTTTATTCATGTTTCCCGCTTCTAGAGTGAACGTTTGGTAAGATCCTTTCCCCCAGGAGGTGCTATCGCCTACAAGGATCGCACGTCCATAGTCGTGGAGGGTTTGGGCAACGATTTCAGCTGCCGAAGCACTCGCTTTATTGGTTAAAACAACA
>JAKQGT010000070.1 GCA_029556005.1 Chlamydiota bacterium
TGAAACAAAAAAAATCTCTCACCTCCTTCAAGAATTTCGGAGTAAGCAGATCCACCTAGCCATCGTTGTGGATGAATATGGGGGAACCGAAGGGATCATCACGATAGAAGATATATTAGAAGAATTAGTCGGAGAAATCGCCGATGAGTATGACATTCTTGAAGAAGAGCAGCTCTACTCCCCTTTCCCAAGTGGAGGGTGGGTCCTCGATGCCAAAATGACCATCTTAGACGTGGAAAAAGAGCTGGGTATCGACATTCCCAAAAGCCCCGAATACGACACAGTCGGTGGTTATGTCTTCCACCGCGCAGGAACCATCCCCTCAAAAGGTTGGAAAATTCATAATGACAATTTTGATTTGGAAGTTTTAAGTACAAGTGAACGCTCCATTGAAAAAGTCATTATCATTCCTTCAAACCTTCCTTGAAAAACAAACATTTATCAGGTATGATTACCATCATTTAAAATAACAATAAGTACCCCTATGCGCCGCTCCATAAGTTATGCCGAACCTAAAACCGCCTTAGCAGGTGAAATCAAAACATGGAAGTTCATTTACACTTCCGCAAGCGACCTCCCCAAGGGAGCTCGCCTCAAGTTTGATATCAGTTCAAAAGGGCGAGATTTTGACTGGGAAATTCCCCAAACCAATACCAAATCGGGTAAAAACTTGATCTGGATGGAAATCCCCAGCAAAAAATCAATCAGTGCTACAGAAGTCCCTGCTCCGGAAAGTGCCCTTCCCCAATTTGAATTCACCCTCCCTAGTGAAGTGAAAGCCGGGGAACCCATCACTATCTATCTCGGAACTCCTGACGAAACAGGGAGTGATAAAAAGGGAAATCGGGCCCAATTCCACACCTTGCGCCGCCGTCCTTTCAACCTCTATATCGATCCCAAAGGAAAAGGGGAATTTAAAGAGAGTGAAATTTTTCATGTGGATGTCAAAGGAAATATGCTCCGTTCCATCCGCATCATTGTCCCTTCTGTCGTGAATAAAAATCAGCGTTTTGATGTCATTGTTCGCTTTGAAGATGAATACGGAAATCTTACCGGAAATGCCCCTGAGGGCACCTTGATCGAATTTTCCTATGAACGCTTAAGAGAAAATATCAGCTGGAAACTTTTTGTACCTGAAACAGGGTTCATCAACCTCCCCAATCTCTATTTCAACGAACCCGGCATCTATAAAATCCAACTCAAAAATCTCTCGACAAATAAAGTCTTTTCCTCCTCTCCGATCAAATGTTTTTCTGAAACCGATCGCCAAACTTACTGGGGAACTTTCCACGGTGAATTCCCTCTCTACGATGCAGGGGAAAATATTGAGCCGTGTCTCCGCTTCGCCCGTGATGAAGAGGCCCACCAATTTTTCAGCACCTCTTCTTTTGAAAGTGAAGAGGAGACCCCCTCTGACATTTGGAAGGGAATTGGATCCCATATCGCCGAATTCAATGAAGATGATCGGTTCACCACTTTCCTAGGGATGCAATGGGCAGGAACCCCTAAAGAAGAGGGGTTAAGACAAATTATCTACCTAAAAGACAGTAAGCCCATTTTGCGCCGGAAAGAGAGTAAAGCCAATAACCTTAAGAAAATCTACAAAAGTCACACCCCTAAAGATTTTATTGCCATCCCCTCCTTTACGATGGGATCTGAAACCCTTTATGATTTTGAAAATTTTGCACCCGAATATGAAAAAGTGGTCGAAATCTATAATGCCTGGGGATGTTCAGAGTGCACGAAAGCCGAAGGAAACCTCAGACCCATTCTTTCCAAAGGAAAAAAAGGAATGAAGGAAAAAGGAGAAGGCTCGATCCGAAAAGCTCTCAATAAAAACCTAAGGTTTGGTTTTGTAGCTGGCGGATACGATGACAGAGGTCCTTTTGGGGAACTTTTTGATGGAGACCAAGTGCAATACTCCCCCGGAATCACGGCAATTCTCGCCCAGTCTCATTCTCGAGATGGCCTCATGCAGGCTCT
>JAKQGT010000076.1 GCA_029556005.1 Chlamydiota bacterium
CGGTTTTCCCGACACCGGCTTCCCCAATGAGTACGGGGTTATTCTTCCGGCGACGGCAAAGAATGAGGATCAATCTTTCGACTTCTTGCATGCGTCCAATCACAGGATCGAGCTTGGATTCTCGACACATTTCGGTGAGGTCGTGGCCATAAGCGCGCAAGGCGGGCATTTTCTCTGTTCCTGGAGGGGGCGCTGTTTTTCCACTCCCCTGGTCTCGTGAAGTAGAAGGGGAGCCTGCCATTCCCATGGGGGGGAGTTGCAGGTTGAATGTTTCGAGTTCTTTAAGAACTTCCTTGCGAACCTCTTTTAGATTGATGTTGAGGTTTTCCAAAATTTGGGTGGCAACCCCATCGGTTTGGCGGAGGAGAGCGAGTAAGAGATGCTCTGTTCCTACATAATTATGATTAAGGGCTGCTGCCTCTTCGTTTGCATATTCAAAGACCTTTTTCACTTTACCCGTAAGGGCGGGATCTCCATACACTTGGATTTCGGGACCAAACCCCACTAACCGTTCAACTTCACTGAGGACCGTATCATAGTCAACATTGAGATTCCGCAACACATTAACAGCAATCCCTTGCCCAAGCTTAAGAAGCCCCAGGAGGATGTGCTCTGTTCCCAAATAATTATGGTTGAGACGTTGCGCCTCTTTTTTAGCGAGTTTTATGACTTGTTTGGCACGGTTGGTAAACTTATCAAACATCTTAAGATCCTATTTATTAGTGAAATCAGTAAAGAATATCTTTCTTTCCCTTCAGCCCCATTCTGTCGGCTTGCGGTTTTTTTGTAAAATTTATCCGTATTCTGCTAAAGTTTACCACGATGTGGAAAATTTTAGATACCGGAACGCGCTCAGCGCTTGAAAATATGGCCATCGATGCCGCACTTTTGGAGAATCTCTCTCCAGACGATTCTCCCATCCTTCATTTTTATGATTGGGAGAAAGACTCTGCAACGTACGGGTATTTTTTGAATCCGGGAAAACTCCTCAATCTTGAAGAAACGTCTGCAAGAGGTCTAGAGCTTGCCAAACGTCCAACAGGGGGAGGGGTTGTCTTTCATGTATGTGATTTAGCCTTTTCTATCCTGATTCCGGCCCATTTTCCCGCATTTTCTTCAAACACCCTTGATAATTACAATTTTATCAACTCTGGAGTTAAAAAGGCAGTAAAGAATTTTTTTCAAAATCCTCAAAATCCGTCACTTCTACCTGAAGAGCCCCTCCCTCTCGATGAGAGCTGCCGTCACTTTTGTATGGCCAAACCGACTCAATATGATGTGATGCTAGAGGGGAAGAAAATCGCAGGGGCAGCCCAGAGAAGGCGGAGACAAGGGTATCTCCATCAGGGGAGTATTGCCATCGCTCTTCCTAAAGAAGATTTTTTAAATGGGATCCTCCTTCCGGGGACCCAAGTGAAAGAAGCGATGCTTCAAAATACCTTTTCACTATTAGGACGGGATTGGAATCACTCTGATCTTAAAGAAGTCCGTGAAACCCTCAAACACCAACTCCAAAAGGAATTCATCCATGAGTAAAGGACCCAAAACTGCTGTCACACCCACACGTGCTGAAGACTACCCCGAGTGGTACCAGCAAGTGATCAAAGTTTCAGACCTTGCGGAGCACTCTCCCGTTCGAGGATGCATGGTGATCAAACCTTGGGGGTATGCTCTATGGGAAAACATTCAACGGATCCTGGATAAACGTTTTAAAGAGACGGGGCATAAAAATGCCTATTTCCCTCTCTTCATTCCCTTAAGTTATTTAGAAAAAGAAGCCGCCCATGTCGAAGGATTTGCTAAAGAGTGCGCAGTGGTCACCCATCACCGTTTAGTCAAAGGGGAAGGGGGCAAGCTTGTTCCCGATGGAGAACTCGAAGAGCCTCTTGTTGTCCGTCCCACTTCTGAGATGATTATTGGGGAAATGTTTTCCAAATGGATCGAATCGCATCGCGATTTGCCTCTCCTCATTAATCAATGGGCGAACGTTGTCCGTTGGGAGATGCGTACCCGTTTATTCTTGCGCACAGCAGAATTTCTTTGGCAAGAAGGGCATACCGCGCATGCTACCCAAGAAGAGGCATTAGAAGAGACCCTGCAAATGCTCAACATCTATG
>JAKQGT010000349.1 GCA_029556005.1 Chlamydiota bacterium
TTCTTTTTCTTGTTGCTGGTCGCTTGTGACACTCAAGAATTGCTTATTGAGTGATTTCGCAGCGATGATCCACATCAAGATAATAAAGAGGAGAATCCCTCCGACATACGGTGTCATTGCAGCGATCGATCCAAGACCTAAAATAAGACCTTGTTGGATGAGCGCTCCCCCAGATTTTCCTAGGCGGGCACCCACGACGTCTACGGCTGCTTTACCTTTTACTTTCTGCTCTTGATCCAGTGGGATGTAAGCCATCTCTTTGGTCGGATCAAATAGAGAGTACTTTGCCGATTTACTCATGATATTCTGCGCTGTACCAAAGACGATGGCTAGCATCAGCGGAGTCATCCCCATAGAAGCAATAAATCCGGTCAAGTTTTCTCTAAAGATAATAAAAGAGAAGAAAGCGATCCCTGTGATTAAAAGGACAACAGGTGTGACAAGAGCGGCACGTCCCCATCCAAAGCGACGGATTACGTTACCTCCAACAAACAGCATCATGAAGATGGTGACCACCCCTGTAATCTGTGAAAAGCGTCCCATGAAAGTACTATAAGCATTAGGATCTGGGTATTGCAATTTAAGTTGGCTCTTCCAAGTGACTTCGATTAAGTTAATCGCAATTCCGTACGAAAGAACGAGGATAGCAATGCATCCTAGATACTTGGAGCGAGTAAGGTAAAGGAAGCTTTCTTTAATGGAGAGTTTAGGTTTAGATTTTTTCTGTTTTGTTCTTTCTTCTTGGCTATAGAAGCGTGGGTCAGTGAGGACGTAGCGGTTGATCCACCAGTAAACGGCCACAATAATCAGTCCGGAAAGAACGACCATTCCCATGAGGTAATTGAGCGAGACTTGCCAAGGATCTGATCCAGCTGGGAGGCTCGCACGGATTGTGGAAGCCCACTGAATCAGCCATCCAGAAATGATCAGTGAAAAGTTCGCAAAAAGTCCAAAAAGAGAGTAAAAACGTTTCGATTCAGAGACTTTTGTAATATCGTTAGCAAATCCCCAGAATAGGAGGGAGAGAGCAACGCTTCCCCAGAGTTCTGCCATCACATAAAAGAGGGAATAACTCCAGTTACGAATAATTCCAATAAATCCTTTTGCACCGTCGGGGAGAAGATTCTGCAAAGAGTCACAAAAAGCATTGGGGTGCAAGACGTCACGTAAAGGATAGAGTACGGTTGCAAATAATCCGAAGAAGATGAGGAAGGGTAAAACCGCAGTGTAAAAGAGTTTGGGTTTACTGAGTTTATTACTCAGTTTTGCATAGATTAACATAAAGATAACTGCACAAGGAAGAACTCCCCAGAATTTCAAAAAGGGGATCACCTCGGCTCCACCACCGGGAGCGGTAACAACCAGAGTATCTTTTGTATCTCTTAGGACTGTGTAATTGAAAAGAATTAGAAAGAATAATAGGACCATCGGGACAAGCTTTTTCAGCTCATAGCTATGGATAGGCCACAAAATCGATCTAACTTTACCGAATTCACTTTGTGTTTTGGACATATTGTGTTCCTAGTTAAGTATTTTTTTTGAAACATTCTCTTCTATTTTATAAAGCTATTTGAAAAATAGGAGAGATTGCTTCAAATATAAGCACACCTATTTTAGAGATTCCTCTGTAAAAATCAAGTGAAAAAAAAGAACGTCTTCTAAGAGGGTGTTTAAAAATTCATTCCAGCATTAATGAAAAGGATCTTTTCCCCTAGGGAATCCGTTTTCGACCTATACAAACTTTCCTAAGTTTGCTCTGGTCTCCAAACAGATCCTCTAGGGAAAATCTCTCTTTTCAATGCTGAAAGCACTATTTAAACACCCTCTAAAGACGTTCTTTTGAAAGAAGTAGGAGTGAAAAGTTTGTTTACCTTTCAATCATCGCTTCTGCTCCAGCAGCAATTAAGGCTTGTTGGGCATTGACCGCTTCAACGTATCCATTCCAAAGCTCGTGATCAACAATCCCGTGACGGATAGATTGGATGAGTTCGCGTTTGCAAGTAGCTAAAGATTTTTTAGGACTTAAAAGAGAAATCATTTCTTTATCTCCAGAGAGGCGTGCCATGTTTAAAAGGCGCTCTAGCTGAAGCTTTGAGAAGGCAAGCTGGTCCTTTTTCTTGCGAGAACCTCGAGCGGCTCTTTGTTTGGGGGGGACAACAAGAGGACGATCTGCTGTTAAGATAAATTTCTCAATAAGAGAAGAGAGCTCTTCTGGCTTTTTGTACTTCATTTTTCTTAGGGTAAAATGGTGCATATACCCCCCAGAGTTCATGGGAATATATTTGCAAAGGTCATTTTCTTTTCGTCCACGTACTTTTTTAATTGCCTTCGCAATCACACCTTCAAGCTCTTCAAGCTTTTTAGTGTTTGTTTTAACTGTTTGTTCTTGTGTAAAGCTCATGATGACATCCTTCAATCAATTAATAAATAACTTGTTACGACAATTTTTTTTGAATCTATCTATCTTAGATTCATGGGATACCTTGCCCCAGATTTAAAATTTAACTTACATTTAATAATGAAAATTTGTTTTTTCATTATTTATATTCAAAACTGAACATACTTTTAAACTATCTTTGATTTTAAATGCAAATATTTATTTTTCGTCTTAGTTTGCGCATTCAGTATGTTTAATTTCATAGACTGGGGGATTTTAGTATAACTAGCTCTTTTGAGCAAGAATTAATTGTTGCTTAGGAATTCTTTTTGTTAATAATCTCTAGAGAAGCAATTGATATAACGATTTTTTTTAATCTTTAACTACCAAAGAGATAGGATCTTTCTATGCATAAAAATGAAAATAATAAAGATAACTTGAAAAATATACGATTTATTCTGGGGGTTGTCTCGGGAAAAGGGGGGGTTGGAAAGTCGACTGTGGCTGCTAACCTATCTCGGGTTTATCAAAAGCAGGGCTTAAAAGTAGGGGTGCTGGATGCAGATATTTATGGCCCTTCTATGGATACCCTATTCGAGGATGCAGCGCTCCCTACAGTGCAAGGGGATCGGGTGATTCCTGCTCAGGTTGAGGGGATAGCTCTCATGTCTG
>JAKQGT010000121.1 GCA_029556005.1 Chlamydiota bacterium
GGGATCGTCAACTATTTTTCCCTCTGGAAAATATTGTTGATCGATTTCTCTTCACGATATTTGAAGTATGCGGTTTTGAGAGATCCAAAGATCAGGATTATCATAACGAGGGTGATAAAACGAGACATATCAAGCCTATTCTTGAGTTTATGGTTAGAGTGAACTACCCAGCACTAAAGTGCTGGGTAGTTCACCTTTAGAGGGGATAGGGTAGCACTGCTCAATTGCCATACGTATAGCATCGCTTCTGGTAAGCAGTCTTCCTTCTGACAGACTCATTCTGGCAGCCATTTTTTCCAGTTGCTTGAGCTGTTCTATCTCAAGTCGAAAAGTAACGATTTCTGTACTGTCTTTTTTCTTTTTAGCCATGAGTAAAAAATAACACCAGTTGTATTAAATTACAATTTGTAATAAGATATTACACAATAAGGCAACCAGGAGGAAGAATTATGTGTAATTGTCCTAGCTGTTCATGGGATGGTCCTTGTATCCCGGAAAAAGACGAGTGGATTGAAGACATGGTCAACCGCTTGTACAATCTATCGGATTGCAAGCTGATTGATTTGCTAAATGTCCCCTCTGACGAATTTCAGGATTATACTTTTTTAGAAAAAGATTGGGCTATTCGGGAGTTTTTAGAAGATCACTGGGATCTTAACTTTGGAGAAAAAGCTGATGCTTTGTGTGAGCAGAGGTGGGATGATTATGCCAGTGAATGGGAAATGCAGGAACTCTACCATTAATTACCAAATTTAAAAAAATAGTTATAATGGAATCTAAAACATACTTAGGTTTGCTTTTGTAAAACATCAAACAAGGTCGGAACGACCTGATGAGCCTGTGGATGGAGAAAAGCCAGTCAATCTTTGCAAAACTGCAAAGCACGCTAGGCTTCTCCATGTGAAGCAGGAAGCCCTAGCACTTTAGTGCTGGGTAGTTCACTTGGACTCAATGTAGCTTCCCTGCTTTTTTCATTATACGAGGGGCTCAAGGAATTAGGAATTCCCGTACCTAAACCGCCTAGGGCGAGAGGAATGTGGAGTTATCCGTAAAAACATCTTTGTAAAAATACGAAGGGCCGGTTATGTTCGGCCCATAAAAAGATTAAGTCACCCCCATTTAATCTTTTGCCAGAACTTGGGAAGTGGCTTATGGCTAGCACAATTAACGGCTAGACAATTTATAGCTTTTTTACTGGGTTTTATCCAAGCAAAAGTTATTCCTTGTGTGGCTATTTTGAGCTCGCCTCAAACCACACAAGGAAAAAAATGCCGAGCTTACACCACTCTTTTGACGTTGATCTAGCAACGAAATATGGCATAGAAGAAGCCATCTTAATTCATCACTTTCAGTACTGGATTCGATTCAATAACCGGAAAAAAACAAACATGTTCGAAGGCCGGACGTGGTGTTTTCAAACTATCCAAGAAATTGCCGATCACTTCCCCTATTTGACTTACAAAATGGTCAAGCGCGTAATAAACTCACTAGAACAAAAAAATGTTATTATCAAATCTAACTTTCACAAAGACCCTTTAAAGAAAACAAACTGGTATGCCTTTGTTAATGAGTTAGAATTCTCAATAAATGTTTACGAAGAGCCCAAACGGGCTCTCGAGAGCCCGAATGGGCCGATGGAGAGCCCAAATGGGCCGATCTTATATAAGGAAGAAGATACTAATACAGAAGATATATACTCTCTCTCTAATGCGCATGCGCGAGAGGAGGAAAAGCCGAAAGAAAAAGAACCCCCACTTCCTGAATCGGACGCTGATCTTCAAAAGGGAATTCATAGACTTGGAACTTTGCCGAAAAAAGAAATCATTGAGGCGGAGGATGGACTTCCTTCCATCAGCCTTTCCGCTGTCCAAATTGACGTTATGACAAAGCAGGCCATGGATGAGGGGTTAACGATCGAAGAGGCAAAACGCTTGGTGAAAGAGGTAATTCTCGCTTATCGACTTGAATGCGGAGCCAACCAGTGTATGCACGACAAGCCCTACTTTGCTATTCGAAAGTGGTTAATACACGCCGTAAAGAAATACAAAGACGAAAAATCCAAGGGACACAAACTAAAACTCTCTGTGACAACCAAACCAGATTCCGAGCAAAACCCGGCCAACCTCTTGAAAAAACGACCCGATACAGTGCCTTTTTCAAAAGAAGCGCTGGACAAATTTTTCTCATAAAAAAACCCGGAGCCTAGGTGAATAAGATCCGGGAAAACAAAGGAACAAAATGGAAAACAACAACCCACTTCCAAAGTTTATTAAAGCACCAGCTTTGGAATATGTAAAAAAAATAATGCATAGCGCTGTAAGAACGAGCCCATTTCCAGCGGATGAAATTTTAAAAGAGGTGTTTGAAAGATGGCTAAAGAATCCAAACCCTCAGATTTACATTCACGGAATCAAGGGAAATGGAAAGACCACGGCTCTTCTTTGGCTTTACCACCACATGGTCGATCTGGGCCTAGATGTACAATTTGCGAGCGCTAGAGATTTGGTGGATAGAGCGAAAGAGTGCATGCAAAATCACACTTCAATTGCTCATATGCTCAATCGTTTCATGGATGCTGGATGTCTAATCCTGGATGACTTGGGAGCTGAACATCGTTCCGATTTCTTTTTTTGCGATGTTATTTATCCGCTCATCAATCATCGACTGGATAGAGATCCTTGTATGCCTTTTGTTCTTGTTTCCAACATGAACTATGCTTCTTTGATCCGTTGGTACGGAGAAAAAAACCCAGACCAAGCCGAAAGATTTGTTTCTAGACTCATGCACCGTTGTGTAGAAATTGACTTCGACAGGCCTTCTTTTAGAAGTGGCGTCGGAACCATGAAAATTAACTAAGGTTAAAAAATTAGAGGGTGGTAATAATATCACCCTTAAAAAAATCGGTCACAAAATGCCAATCAAAGTCACCTACTACCAACCCAATCCTCGTGAAGATGCCAAGATTGTCGCTACGCTTGGACTCTACTTCGATCAGATCGGGCTTTATCTCTCCAACTGCCGTCTCATTCGAAACAACCAGGGAGGATATTTCGTAGCCTCTCCTGCCGAACAGATCCAAAAGTCGGACGGCAGCCAGGAATACAAAAATGTCTGGTGGTTTGATAAAACCAAGAATCCAAACTTTCAAAAGCAGGCAATGGAAGCGATAACCATGTTTATTCGAGATAGGGAGGCCGAGAATCGATCAAAACAGAATTCTGGACTCAACACACAGATCAACCCACAATCGTCGAATACAGGCGATTATACGCAGTCGGAGTATGATAAGTTTGAAGGAGTGCCTTTTTGAGTGACCAGGATTCTTTAGAAATTGGCGAAATACACCCTGCCGCTCGATCCGCTTTTGAGTATATCAAAAACCAACGGCGGCCACGGTTATTCAAAAAGGAAAAATCTGGTACATCCATATTTCTATCGAAAAAGAACCTTCTCCTACTGACGGCGACAAAATCGTTGGAATTGATCTCGGTATTACCAATATTGCTACAAGTTCTAATGGACTTAAGATAGAAGGGGCTTCTAGACAAGCGTTTAAAAACAAATGCGCTAAAGTGAGAGCCAGCCTTCAATCTAAGGGAACTAGAGGGGCTAAAAAAGTTCTTAAAAGACTTTCTGGAAAAGAAAGACGACGAATCAAGCACGAAAACCATGTGATTTCTAGACAACTTGTTAATGATGCCAAAACGCAC
>JAKQGT010000124.1 GCA_029556005.1 Chlamydiota bacterium
CAGGGTATTCCCCTGATCAGGTGAGGACTGAAATGCAAAGGCTTGCTCCCCTATTTGAGGGGGATTTATGGCGCGCAGAACTCAGGTCTGAATCTAGCGAGGTTCAGGAAGCCCTGGCTCAGATAGTCGAAACAGAACCCCATGAATGTTTAAGAAAGGCACGGAAAATTCCCGGACTCGAAGTGCCTGTAGCCCTCCTTTCGTTGGCACTCACCCATTATGAAGGGGAGCAGCTAGCTGAAAGTTATCTAGCAGCAAAAGAGCAGCTTTCTCCTCAAATCCAAGAGTCTCTCGAACAGCTCGCAAAAGAAGGTCTTGGAAAACGTCAGTTAGAATCCTTTCTGATTTCTAAAGGGGTTTTAGGAAAAGATCATCAAGATCCCCAGTTTCAGGCGGGATTAGCCTACCTATCTTTTCATATTGATAGGCTGAGAGATGCAAACTTTTTCATCCATTATGAAAGGGTCATCGGGGCGATTCAAAATCCGGACGCAGAACATCTCGAAGACTTTCTTCAAAAAGAGGTGCGTGAAAGACTCGATCAGATGATTCGCTCCGATTTTTATCGCGATCTCGTCAAACGTCATGGAAGAGAGCATCCTATCGTAGCCCTCATTCAAGATCTCACGGTGGCTTTGCGCACGGAAGCTAAGGGGATGGAAGAACTCGGAAAACTAGGAGCGCTCTATCATAGCAAAGTCAAGAAAGAGCGTGGAGAGTTGCCTGAAGAGGGGCAGTGCACTTTTTTAGCAGATGCTTTAGATGATACGATTTCCAAGCACCATTGGAGTTATAAAATTGAGTCTTTTATCGAAAAACTTCATGTTCTTGTGCGGTATCCTGAGAAAACCGTAGCAGCCTATTTGAGTCATGACCCGCGCACAGCTTTGGAATATAATTCCTATAAGATCGGAAATCATGATATGGCTTATGGCGATTATGTCTATGGAGAGGCCCGGATGCGTGGGTATTTTGGTCCGACACCTACTGGAGATATGACCTTTGTGGCCCACTTGGATGCTTTGAAGGCAAAAGGGGGATTCCATCTCCAACATAACCTAGAACATCCTGGATTTTCACGCGGGGACTTAGCCCGGACACAGTACTTGATGGAGCTAGAAAAGAAATACCCGCACACACTCCGCCTTTTTTCTACGCCTCTAGATGGAAAAGCATGGAAACTGAAAGGGAAAGAGGGAAAGTATTTTACCGACTATCAGACCGTCAAAGAGTTCTTTCTTAAGTTTGGCACTTTTGCTTTTACCAATCGGATGGAGAATCCTGTTTCTTCATTTAGAGCTCTTCAAGGAGAGGCGCACCGCCAGATGGAGGGGAGAGAGGATAATGGGTTCTACTTTGGAAAAGAGGTGATCAGTGATCGGCAGCTTCAACTCGCTTTTGCCTACGCTTCTGAGGCATTTGCAGGGGTTGATCCCCAAGCGGAAGATAAAAAGCGCCTCACGCGCGCTCTTGAAGTAGGTGTATTAGGATTTATGGCTGTAGGGGCTGTTGTAAAAACTCTTGAGGATCTCCCTCGAGAGGTCGCTGAAGAAAGACTCATGCAGGCAACATTTGGACAGGCTTGCAAACTCGATATCGATCGGGGGATTGTGATGAATGTCATGACCCGTGTCTATTTCCACCTCCTCTCAGGAGAAAATCTTACAGAACAAGCGATTAATGAAATCATTGGGACGGTGATTGGGCGTGCAGAGATGGTCTCGGGGCGTACCATTATTGCAGATCGTTACCAACCATTAAGTGATGCCCTCCGTTTAATTGGAAAAAATGAACGGAGCGTTAAGAATGCTTTGCGCAACTTTTTACACACAGGTTTTGGTGTGAATCTTCCCGCTTCGGTGAGATATCAGTCTTCTTCGTGATGGCGCCGTGTTTTCATCTTCCACTTCATCCAACCTGGCAGTTTGTACAGGGAGAGGAGTGCTAAGATAATTAGGGTGGAGCTGATGGCTAAGATATACATTTTATTGGCTACGGCAAGGCCGATAGAAGCCGTTGCCCAAACAGAGGCAGCAGTCGTAAGACCACGGATACGCCCCTTATCCCGTAAAATGACACCTGCTCCCAAAAAGCCTATTCCACTCACAATTTGGGCTGCAATCCGAGAAGGGTCAGCTAGGCCGACGGCAGCGTTGGGATCGGTGGGGCCGAAGACATTGAAAGAAATAAACCCAAAAAGGCAAGATCCGATCGCTACAGCCGCATGGGTCCGGATCCCTGCAAGGCCTACATGGCGCTCTCTCTCTAATCCGATGAGGGCTCCTAGGACTCCTGCAAATAAAATATGTAGGGCTAAACGCAATTCTGTCTGGTAATCCATCATAGTTTTTTTTCTAACGACTTTATAAGCATTTGTAAACTTAAATTTACTTCCTTGATGAGAAAGGATCTGCTATAATTTTTCATACTCATACAACTTCAAAAGTTGGTTGAGTATAAAATCGGTTTACAGGAAAGGTCTAGAGTGGTTGTTCCGCAAAGAAAATTTAGAGAAATTGTCTTCCAGATGCTATTCAGTCAGGATTTGGGAGGAGGAGGAGATGCACAAGTTGTATCCACCATGCTCGATCAACTCATGGTGACGAAAAAGACCTTGCGCCAAGCTTGCGATCGTGTGAGTGAAATTTTTATGCAGGTTGAAGGCATCGATAACTTGATTTCAAAATTTTCTAAAGACTATGATTTTAATAGAATCTCGCGCGTTGAACGCAACATTTTGCGGCTGGGTGTTTTCGAGCTGCTGTTTGACGATGCGGTTCCCCCGAAGGTGGCTATTTCCGAATCGATTCGTTTAAGTCGTAAGTTTGGAACTCCTGAAGGTGGAGCGTTTGTGAATGCGATTCTAGACGGGATACATCGATCTGAGGAGTCTAAGTGTCTATTGAAGACCGTATCGAAAGAGGAAAGTGCTTAAAAGAGCTATCCACTTTTGGAATTGGGGGAAAAGCCCGGTTTTTTCTTTCTGTCCATACCCTAGAAGAGATGC
>JAKQGT010000130.1 GCA_029556005.1 Chlamydiota bacterium
GGGATCGGCATCCTGGGGAAGATATCGGGATCGATTGTATGGGGTGAATTCAAACAAAAAGGGAGGTCAGACGAAAGTGAGCTAGAGTTTTCCGGAGGCAATCCTACAGTCTCTCTAACCCATGTTCATCAGGAAGCAGATGCTTATCGAGTCCGCCCAACAGCGCAAATGTTTATAGGAATAGATTGGGAAAGGTGCTTGATTCCTGATCGATTCTCACTTCAGCTACGTGTGGGGTATGAGACTCAGTATTATTGGGGGCAGCTCCTCAATGTTCGAGATATAGAAGAGAGCGATCTATCTTTAGAGGGGCTGACTGCAATGGCTCGCATAGATTTCTAAAACTTCAAAGTTCGATTTTTAATTTACAGCTAAATTTATTTAAAATTGGGATGATTTATGCGAATCTTTCCGTTGTTCTTCGACTTCTTAAAATCTCTCCTTGTCTAATGGACAATGGTCTCAATTAAATAAATTTAGCTATACATGAAAGAATCTCTCTGTTGACAAAGCAATCCAAAACCGTTAGCCTTTCTGGCAAATGTCTACAGAAGAGCTGATAGCCTCTCGAGAGGAATATAAATATGGTTTTCGGACCGAGATTGAGTCTGAGACCTTTCCTAAAGGCCTTAACGAAGAAACGGTAAGAGCCATCTCAGCAAAGAAGGAAGAACCCGCGTTCTTACTGGATTTTCGCTTGAAAGCCTATAGGAAATGGAAAGAAATGTCCCCACCTAACTGGGGGCAGCTCAAGATCGATCCCTTGGATTTTCAAGAAATCCGTTACTACTCTGCGCCCAAAAAAAAGCAGCAACTAAGTAGTTTGGATGAAGTCGATCCTGAGATTTTGCGTACCTTTGAAAAGCTAGGAATTCCTTTAACAGAGCAAAAACAGCTCTCCAATGTTGCTGTGGATGTAGTCTTTGATTCGGTGTCACTTGGGACAACTTTTCACGAAACCTTAGAAAAAGCGGGAGTGATCCTTTGCTCGATGAGCGAAGCGGTGAAAAAGTATCCCGAGCTGATAGAAAAATATTTAGGCACCGTCGTTCCTATTGGGGACAATTTTTATGCCGCCCTCAATTCGGCTGTCTTCTCCGATGGATCTTTTGTTTATGTTCCTAAAGGGGTTCGCTCACCGGTAGAACTTTCCACCTATTTCCGCATTAATGAAAGGGAAACAGGACAGTTTGAACGGACACTGATTATTGCAGAGCCAGGATCTTATGTGAGTTATTTAGAAGGGTGCACAGCGCCAGCTTATGATGAAAATCAACTTCATGCAGCTGTTGTGGAACTTATCGCATTAGAAAGAGCCGAAATCAAGTACTCCACTGTGCAAAACTGGTATGCTGGCGATAAAAAAACCGGGAAAGGGGGCATTTACAACTTTGTCACAAAACGGGGAAAATGCGCCGGAAATCATTCGAAAATTTCCTGGACGCAAGTGGAGGCTGGTGCTGCTATTACCTGGAAATACCCTAGTTGTATTTTACAAGGAGATGATTCTGTAGGGGAATTTTATTCCGTTGCCCTTACCAATGGAAAGATGCAAGCAGATACGGGAACTAAAATGATTCACCTGGGGAAACGGACAAAATCGACAATTATCTCGAAAGGGATTTCTGCAGACACCTCTTCGAATACCTACCGGGGACTTGTTCATATTTCTTCAAAAGCAGAGGGAGCGCGTAATTTTACCCAGTGTGACTCCATGCTGGTCAAAAATGCGTGCAGCGCGAATACCTTTCCTTACATCGAAGTCCACAACGATACAGCTGAAGTTGAGCATGAGGCATCGACTTCTAAAATGAATGAAGAGCAACTTTTTTATCTTCAATCCCGTGGGATCTCTCTTGAAGATGCGATCCATATGATTGTGAATGGATTTTGTAAACGGGTCATCAAAGAGCTTCCCTTAGAATTTGCTGTTGAAGCTCAAAAACTTTTAACCCTTAAACTGGAAGGATCGGTTGGATAATGCTAATCATTGAAAACTTACATGTATCTGTAGAAGGGGAGCCTATTCTCAGGGGGTTTTCTCTTACTGTCAATGCAGGTGAAATCCATGCAATCATGGGGCCCAATGGAGCGGGAAAATCGACCCTTGCAAAAGTTTTAGCGGGGCATCCCCATTATGAAGTGACCCAAGGGACCATCCATTTCTGCGGACAAGATCTTTTAGCGTTGGAGCCTGAAGAGCGCTCCCATTTAGGCCTATTTATGGGTTTTCAGTATCCCGTTGAAATCCCTGGGGTCAGTAACTTTCAGTTTTTACATAGCGCCCTGAGTGCCAAACAAAAAAAGAGCATCAGCGAAGAGGATTTCCGCAAAATCTTAGAAGAAAAAATGGATGCTATCCATATTCCCAGATCCTTTGCCGATCGGGATGTTAATGGAGGGTTTTCTGGAGGGGAAAAGAAGCGGAATGAAATTCTCCAAATGGCGGTTTTAGAACCCAAGCTTGCCATTTTAGATGAGACCGACTCAGGGCTTGACATCGATGCTATGCGGATCGTTGCTGAGGGGGTGAGTCGCCAAATGCATGGGGAAAATGCTCTCATATTAATTACCCATTACCAACGCTTACTCGATTATATCAAACCCCATTTTGTCCATGTGGTTGTTGAAGGAAAAATTGTAGAATCAGGGAATCATACCCTGGCCCTGCATTTAGAAGAAAAAGGGTATGCGTTGCACCAATGAGCTTTCTAGAAACCCTAGCCCCCCATTATAAAAGTCGCGATCAGTGGAAGCAAAAAGCTTGGGAAAGGCTTCACCTTAAAGGATTTCCCAATCGCAAGTGGGGAGCTTTTCAATATGTTCCCTTAAAAGCTCTCTACGAAACATCCTTTATCCCTCTAACGAAAGCAACACCTGCAATTGAAAAGAAAAAAAATACTTGTGTTTTTGTTAATGGAGAATTTCGCCCAGAGTTATCTCAAGTTGAGCAGATCATCTGTTTACCCTTATCCGAAGCGATCCGTTCTTATGGAATGCTATTACATAAAAACTGGGTGCAAATGCTTGCCGAGGAAACCAATCCTTTTTTCCTTCTCAATCATGCTCTTTATGAAGAGGGGCTTTTTCTTTATGTCCCTCCCCAAGTGCAGTCCTCAATAGAGTGGCTTTTTCTTACAGTAGGAGATAGCACAATCCATATGCCGAAAATGGAAGTGCATTTAGGAAAAGGAGCTGTGTTAAACATTCAGTCTCACCACCGCGGAGAAGGAAGCTATTGGCATAATGAGTCCTTAAGTATGTCGCTAGATGAAGGGGCGCGCCTTTTTCTTGAAGAGAAAATCTCCCACTCCGCTGAAGCCTTTGGGTTTCATAGCAAACGGTTAAAGTTAAAACGGGATGCAAAATTCGAATGTCTTGTTCTTTCAAAGGGAGCAAAAGTAGAACGCCATGATATCGCTGCTGTTCTAAAAGGGGAAAATGGGGAAGTAGATCTAAAAGGTCTCTCTCTACTTTCCGAAAAAAGAGAAATGCATCATCATCTTTTTGTAAAACATGAGGCTCCTCATACGCGTTCTAATCAACATTATAAAACAGTGCTAAGTGATCGTGCGCGTTCGAGTTTTGAAGGGAAGATTTATGTGGAAAAAGAGGCGCAAAAAACAGAGGCCTATCAGCTCAATAACAATTTACTGCTGAGCCCCAAAGCGCAAGCCATGAGTAAACCTAACTTAGAGATTATGGCAGATGATGTGAAAGCCTCCCATGGAGCGACGTGTACTCAACCTAAAGCCGATGAAATGTTCTATTTACGAACCCGCGGCTTAAGTGAAAAAGAGGCCAAGCGCCATCTTGTAAAAGGCTTTTGTCGTGAACTCATGAATGACGAGGTGATTGATGCAAGTTTTTGATGTGTGGAGAGTGCGGGAAGATTTTCCCATGCTAAAAAAAAACATGAATGGAAGACCTCTTGTCTATCTTGACTCAGCAGCAACAGCGCATAAGCCCCATAGCGTTATCGAGGCGATGCATCATTTTTACGAGAAAGAATATGGGACAGTCCATCGCGCTGTCTATGAACTGGCAGCCCACTCTACAGAAATGTACAGTGAAGTGCGCGGTAAGATGCAACGTTTTATCCATGCCCGCGACGAAGAAGAAATCATTTTTACTCGAGGAACGACTGAGTCGATCAATTTAGTGGCCTATTCTTTTGGAAAAGCGTTCATTCAAGAAGGGGATGAAATCATTATTTCTGAGATGGAACATCATTCCAACATTGTTCCTTGGCAAATTTTATGCAAAGAGTCTGGCGCCAAGCTAAAATTTATCCCCATCAATGAAAAAGGGGAGCTTCGCTTAGATGTTTTTGATGAAATTTTATCGGAACGAACCAAGCTTGTGAGTATTGCACACATTGCCAATTCTACGGGAACTCTCAATCCCATCGAAGAAATCATCCAAAAAGCCCATGCTTTTGGTGCAAAGGTGATGATTGATGGAGCCCAAGCAGTCTCTCACCGCCTCATCGATGTGCAAGCCCTCGATGTCGATTTTTATGCCTTTTCAGGGCATAAAATGTATGGCCCCACCGGTATTGGTATTCTCTATGGAAAGAGAGCCCTTCTCAATGAGATGCCCCCCTTTATGGGAGGAGGAGATATGATTGAAGAGGTGTATATGGATCATTCCACCTTTCAAGAAGCTCCATTGAAGTTTGAAGCAGGAACCCCCTCTATTGCAGAAGTCATTGGATTGGGGGCAGCGATTGATTATATTGAATCTATTGGAAGAGAAGCCATTGATCTATGGCAAAACAAATTACTACGTCATGCAACAGAAAAACTCCAAGAGATCAAAGGGCTGCGCATTATTGGTTCTGCAAAACAGAAAGGACCCATTATTAGTTTTGCTCTAGAGGACCTCCATCCTCTTGACTTGGGAACGATTTTAGGCCTCAAAGGAATTGCGATCCGAACTGGACACCTGTGCGCCCAACCGACACTCCGACGCTTTGGACAAGAGGCCCTTGCACGCCTCTCCTTTGGAATTTATAACACCCATGATGAAATCGATCTCTGCGTCCACGCCATCAAAGAAGCCGCCGTACTCCTTAAACCAGAAATGTCTTACTAACGCAAATTGAGACCATTGCAAAAGTCATTCCATTCATCTAAGTTGATCTATTTTGATTAAATTTTTTTCTCTTTTTCGCTCAGCTCTCTAGAGCTGACCTCAAAAGCTGAGAAAAATTTTCTCTAAAAAATCTCAACTCATCTGAATGAAAGCATTTTTGCAACGGTTTCAAATTGCGGATTAGATCTCTATAAAAACACCCATCTTTTTGGGATCTTTATAGGAAAAACTGCTTAAAGATAGCGCTTTGGCTATCTCCTTCGCAGATTTTTCTAAAAATCGAATCGAGCTCTTAGAGTGAGCCCTTGGAGATTAAGATCAAATCGATCGTAGTGATCGCTGATACTAATATAAAGTGTTTGATTGATCCAGATCTGACTTTCCCATCCTCCTTGAAGTAAGAAGTGGTAGCGTCCACAACCGAAATAGCTCTCAGCTCTAAGTCCAATAGCAAACTCCAGTACAGGTTTTACTAATCTGAGATGATCTTGAATACTGACTGTTGTAATCTCATTCGATTGTGGTTGGTTGGGTTCTAAAGTCTCAAAGGTATCTTTACGATCGATGTCATAATGGAGCCAGATCGCTGTTAGGGCGATATTTCCATAAATGCTAAAGATCTTGGAGAATTGCCATGAAGTGTTAAGTCCTGTACGCATCCCCACTCCCCAGAGAGAATGATCGAAGCGGACAGAATAATCGAAAGTAGGAACTTGGGGGAGTAACTGAATAGGAATGGTTTCATAGAAGACATTATAGTCTTGTTTTTGCCATGTTCCCTTTACACCAACAAAGGGGCGGAGTTTAAGAGTGCGACTCACATAGTAGTTTCTTCCGAGTTCTAAATCACCCACTTGGTAGTGAAGATCAAAATGGGCATGGGCGCGTTCAAAAGGGGGAATCGTCAGTCCCGAAAAAGAGGGGGTACGGATTTCAAATGCAGGCTGCAAAAATTGCGAACGCTTGCTGTCACCCACATTGGTATAAAACCAGGTATACTGCAACGTCATATCCCAACAACCATGGCAGAAACTCCATCCTAAACCCACTTTGAAACCCGGGTCCCAAGTCCAATCTACACTTTGGACTTCCCCTTTATTAGGTCCTTGATGCGTTGTTAAATTTCCCATCCCTGTTTTTGCATAGGTAAGAGTGTCTAAGCGCGCAGTCCAATAGATAAAATCGGCAAAAATCGCGAGATCCATTCCATTTTTGACTCGGGGGCCCGCGCAAGGGGTGATTTGATTTAAGGGTTTATCTTGATGTTGCTCAAGAGAGGAAACACGGTTTTCTAGTCCCCTCATCCGAATTTCACTCTCCGCTTGCAATAGGAATGTGGGGAGTAAGCTTAAAATAAAAAACGCGCGCAAAAACTTCATCGGAATCTCACCTTATAAGATTATGAGTGAAACACTATGAAACGAGATTTGCAATTGATTTTCAAGAAAAACTTTAGCTCTGACTCAAGCGTAAGAGTCGATCACAATCCGAACAAAAATAGAGAAGATCTGAGAAGTGGAATAAACATCACTCAGGTAACTACGGGGAAGGTGATAGTCCAACTTGTTGAATAGATAAGAGGTTACATAGGGAGTCAATGCATAAAGGACAACAAAGGTAATTTTGGGAACTAAGGGATAGTTTTCATCAATAGCGCCGATTTTCCCGATGTAATAACAGAGGCTGATATTCTGGACATCAACAACTGTTTGTGTGAAACCATAAGCTAACGCAGTCTCCATAGGAACTCCATGGTCTCGGAGAAGATTTCCCCCCACGCAGGGAATCATCCGAGAACCCACTAGAATTCCACAAGTCATTGCAAGATCTCTTAGGGGAGCTGCCATGGTAAATCCAACTTTTGAAGTTGTTTGAGTATACCATAAAAAAGTTAAAAATCAAAGCGAAGCTTAGCCGTTAATCCATTGAAGGTTAAGTCCCCATTATTTTGCCCCCAAAAGGAAATAAATCTTCCATAATGGATCCAAATTTGACTCTCCCACCCTGCTTGCATAGAAAAGTGATACCGCTCCTTTTGAAACCACCATTCCCCTTTAAGCCCTAGCATCATCTCGATGTTAGCGATAATAGAGTTGGGATCGTTAGAGATATTGACCGTAGTT
The DNA here is from genome assembly GCA_029556005.1 of Chlamydiota bacterium. Classification (GTDB taxonomy): domain Bacteria; phylum Chlamydiota; class Chlamydiia; order Chlamydiales; family Simkaniaceae; genus JAAKFF01. The sequence goes on from JAKQGT010000130.1 coordinate 7,221, forward strand.
GTTGCAGGGGACCCATCAATCTGAAGGCGATCCCGTCTGTTCACATCGTAATCATTCCAAAGACCTGCAAAGGCGATGTCACTTACAATACTCCACCCTTTATAGAAGGTCCATGTGGCATTTGCTCCCATCCGAATACCGATTCCCCAACTGTCATGATCTTGATTAGTTGTTCCTGTTCCGGGAAGAGGTCCTAAGTTACCTAGGGTCACAGAATTTGCAATATAGCGCGTATTCCAATCCTGATAAATCCAGCTTCCTCTGAGTCCAAAAAAGAGGCGTGTGGCTAAGAAGCGGCTTAAAAAGAAATTACGCCCGAGTTCCAAATCTAAAACATTAAACATCAGATCCCAGTGACTTCTCGCGGCTGTGATCGCTGAGATTTGTGTTGTTGTCAGATTATTAAAGGTTAAAGAGATCGGAACGATACCGCCACCTGCGCTTTTGGCTCGATCTGTTGAACTGCTCTGCAGCCAAGTATAGCGCGCATAGAGATCCCACCCATCATGACAAGGATAGAAACCAACCCCTACACGAAAGCCAGGCTTCCAAGGGTACCCTACTGTATGGATCTTCCCTGAAGAGGTTACCGCAGTCCCTGGAGTGACTGATATTCCTGTTGTGGCGTAGTTAAGTCTCTCCTGGATAGCCTTCCACCACAAAAACTCTGCAGTAATGAAGACATCTGCTCCCTTTTTTACAAAAGGGCCCGCAGGAGGTGTAATAACCTGCTGATTTTCTGTAAACACCTTGAATATTAATAAGAAACAGACAAGGAAAAGAAGTTTTCCTTTCATGGTTTCCCCCACTTCTTCTTCTTTCTTCTCTTTAGCAAATAAGGACAAATACCATCAACAAGATAAAAAAAAACTGAGCACCGAAGTGCCCAGTTTTTTACGAGAAAAATTCCGAAGACTTTATTTAGAAATCGAAACGGAATTTTAAGTTAAGTCCTTGAAGACTTAAATCTTGAGTAGCTTCATCAACGAGCTCCACAAAACGTCCCCAGTTTAACCATACTTGCTGTTCCCATCCTGCTTGAACTGCAAAATGGTAGTTATCATCGTAAAACCAGATTTCCCAGCGCAAGCCAAGTTCGAGTTCACCAATGTATTTAGCTGTGTAATGGTTGTCATTATCTAGGTTAACAACACGAGTAGAGATACCTGTAGCGGTGTCTTCTAGATTGTCATGTCTAATCAGATCATGGTAATTTGTCCATAGTGTAGTCCAAGCGAAGTCGCCATAAAAGCTCCAGCATTTAGACATATACCAAGAAACATTTAAACCACCACGAACACCAACTCCCCAAACATCGTAATGTTGGTGCATAACATAAGGACCTGAAACAGGAACGCTAGGATTTCCTTCTAATTCAAAGGAATTTCCAGTAAAGTATGCTTTTAGATCGGTATCCTGCCAAGTACCTTTAAGACCAATAAAAGGTCTCATAGTCAAGAATTGGCTGACATAAAAATTACGTCCAAGTTCAAGATCAATCACGTTAAAGTGAAGATCCCAATTAGCTTTTGCACTGTTGGCGAATACAAGAGGTCCATCTCCGCCTAGCGCAAATGTGTTTGCAATCACACCGTTGTCACTAGAGAGACTATTACTGTTGCTAGGGCGTAGCCAAGTGTATTGAGAATAGAGATCCCATCCATCGTGACTTAGGTTAAGACCTAATCCCACTTTAAAACCAGGAGCCCAATCATCTCCAACACTTTTTACTTTTCCTTTTGAGGCTGATTGAAAAGCAGGTAAATTATCTCCTACTTTTACTCCAGTAAAAGCGTATTCAGTTCCTTCTTGAACAGCTTTCCACCAAATGAAATCGGCTGTGATGAAAACATCTGCACCATGTGCGACACGAGGTCCGGCGTTAGGTGTAATTTCTCTGTACGATCCGCGTTGATACGTTCCCTGTCCAGATTGTTGCATGCTTCCGCTTGATTGCGAACTGCCATTATACTGATAAGTATCAGCAAATGCAGAGCCAAACAAGCTCACACACATTGCCCCTACAAGAGGCCAAAGTTTTTTGAGTTGCATTTCCATTACTTGTTTCTCCCTGTTACAGAAATGATAAAATTTATAGTTCTCTTTCCTTTTTAACTGACTAAGCCAGAATTATGCAAGTAAAATGGTGTTAACCACCACTAAACATACACGCAACTGAGTTTTTTCAGCTTTTCCAATTTGGAATATATGAAACTCTATTGAGCGATTCAAATGCAAGAAAAAAATATTCAAAGTGGTTTAGATAGGCTAAGAATTTTCCACTGTTAGAGTTAAGTGTTACCTGTTTTTCTTGCTATGTTAAAGATATAGCTAAAGTTGTTGGAGTATAAATTATGGGGAAGGGGAGGCTTTTGTGCGAATGTCACTTTTTCCAGGAGGCCCCGACCAAATCGGTGTCAACACGAACTTCTTCGATGACATGTTCTGCTTTGCGGGGCCTTATTTCCGCTTTTCTATCGCGTATTAAAAGTCAAAACGGACCTTAATCGTGAGCCCTTGAAGGATAAGGTCTCCATTATTGGCAGCATCGTTTTGGGTGACTACGAGATGGTTAAAGTTGATCCAGACTTGCTCTTCCCATCCTGCTTGGATAAGGAAGTGGTAACGGTCATCCATAAACCACCACTCACCCCGCAGGCCAATGCCAAATTCTAAGAGGGCTTTAAGGGTGTGGAATTCGTTTTCTGTTCTTAAGACTGTGATGTCTGTGTTGAGGGGAGTTCCACCCCCATTTTGGGAGTCGTTGCGGATATCATTGCGTACGCTATCAAACTGGGACCAAAGGGCTGTGAGTGCAAAATCTCCATAGAAGCTCCAGTTGCGATGGACATACCAGGCTGTATTGAGTCCGGAGCGGAGTCCAATCCCCCAAAAATCTTGATCATTGCGCATACGGAGCTGAGAGACGATGATTTGGTCAGCAAAATCATAATTGACGTGGTAATCTTGATCGATCCAGCTTCCTTTGAATCCAATAAAAGGTCTTAAGGTGAGAAACTGACTGATGAAATAATTACGTCCCAAACTGAGATCGATAGCATTAAAGTGAATATCCCATTTTGTATGGGCGTTATTGACGCTGGTAGCATCAAGATTTGCAATATTCCATAGAGGGACGTGATTTAATCCTGTGACAGAGTCAGATGCACTGGAATGGAGCCACGTGTATTCGGCGTATACATCCCATCCATCATGGGGAAGGTTGAGTCCCACTCCTGCTTTAAAACCGGGATCCCAATCCCAATCAGGATAGTGGACGCTTCCTTTGCCCGCATTCGTGATTCCATCGCCTAACCCAGTCATGACATAACCTAGGTTATCCATGCGTGCTGTCCAATAGATAAAATCAGCGGTAACAAATACATCGATTCCATTATCTACACGGGGGCCTGCATTGGGAGTGATGGGGCGCGGCATTTTTTCAGCAATTTTCCCTGCAACATCGTGGGAAGTGGGAGCAGGGGGGCCATCATAGGTTCCTGAGAAAATTTTAGAACTAATAATAAATAAAGGCACAAGCCACAGTTTGCATTTCATGAAAGACCTCAAAAATAAATTTTCTTATTAGGCTAAAGATTTAGAAACGAAATGTCAAGAAGACTGGTTCATTAACCGCATTGTACTAACCAATTTGTTAAGGACCTCAAGCCAGTCGTACGAGTGTTTCGTGAATTGTTTTAAGATGAAGAACCAGGCAGCCCACAGGAGACCCAGACCTAAAAGAGATTTGATTGACATGCCTAAGAAAGCGATTTGGACTTGAGGAGCTAAGCGGTTCGCGATTCCTAAGAACATTTCTGCCATCAATATCGCAACAAGGGAAGGGGAGGCGAGTTGGATGGCGATCGCTATGATTTGATTGACAAGGTCTATTCCGGTTTTCCAGAAGGGATTGACGCTTGAGAAAAAGAGAGGATTGAGATAACCATTAGCGGGAACAATGTCATAAGAGCGGAGTAGAGCGTCGAAAAAGATAAAAGGGCCACTGATTTGAAAGAAAATAACGATCAAGACGTAATTGTAAAGGATTCCAATGGGAGAAGCTTGCGTTTGCATGGTGGGGTCTTGCGCTTGCATGATAGAAGCCCCGCGGAGATAGTCAATAATGATACCACTTGTTTGGACCACATAAAAAGGGACAGAAACCATGAATCCCAAAATAAAGCCGATGAGAATTTCTTTTAGAGCAAAGCCAATAAAAGCATTATTGAAGGCTAAAGGTTGATTGACTTTTGCAGCAACGAAAGGGAGAAAAACTAAGGTTAAGCAGATCGCAAGTCCCATCCGCGCAATCCCCGGTGCTAATTTTGCTCCCAAAAAGGGAGCCATAGCCATGATGGGGCCAATTCTCATGAGCACTAAAAAAAAGAGGGTGATCACTCCCCAGATGGTGATGTTAGGTAAATTGGAGAAGAAGTCGAGATAACCCATGATTTAGGTGTTCCACTTGGGGAAATTCGTAAAGATGGTGTTGGCGTACTGCATAATCTGAGCGCTTAGGAATCCTCCCATGAGGATGAGGGTCATGATAACAGCGACAAGTTTTACTGTGAAAGAAAGGGTTTGTTCTTGGATCTGAGTTGCAGCTTGGAAAATCGCAACGAAAAGTCCAAAAGCCATACTGATCAAAATGGGTGGTCCGGAAAGAATGAGAATCAGGAGGAGGGCTTGGTAAGAGAGTTGGTAAATTTCCGATTGATACACGTGAGGTTCTCCTACAATTGTTTATAGGTTTGTACAAGTCCTTGAATGACTAAGGTCCACCCATCGGTCATGACAACTAAAAGCAGCTTTAAAGGAAGAGCAATCGTTAAGGGAGATAACATCATCATTCCCATCGCTAAGAGAATATTCGAAGTGACAAGGTCAATGACGAAAAAGGGAAGGTAGATCAGGACTCCAATCTCAAAGGCCCCTTTCAGCTGCGAGGTAATATAGGCTGGTGCTAAAACAAGGAAGTCATCCATTTTAAGGTCTTTTTGGAAATCCTTCGGCATACTTTTATAAGCCAGTTGATAAAAGTTACGTTGATGGCTGGTGGTCATATTGATCATTAAGAACTTTTTCAAGGGCTCTTTGGTTTTTTCTACAACGTTGTAGATGTAAAGAGCAGAACTTTTGGAGAAAAGTTCTTTAGGAGCTTCATTGGTAATGTATTCTTTCCCCGCATTGTACATGGCCATACAGGTGGGGAACATCACATAAATACTCATGAGAACAGCGATTCCCGTGAGCGCTTGGTTCGGAGGGGATTGCTGGACACCCAGTGCGTTTCTTAAAAGAGAAAGAACAATGACCATTTTTAAGAAGGAGGTTAAAAGGATGATAGCATAGGGAAGGAGGGCGACCAGGGTGATCACCGCCATCATCGTAATCAGATTGGGTTCTTCGACTTCCCCT
>JAKQGT010000160.1 GCA_029556005.1 Chlamydiota bacterium
TTCGTAAAAGAAAAGCAAGAAAGTGTATGGGCTGATGCTGGTCTTAAAATATTCAAGAAATTTTCCTCTAACACTATAGCTTTGATTTTTGGATTCGTTATTTCTGCACTAATTTAAATGGAAAGGAACTAATTATGAAAACAATACTTACCGCTATATTATTGCACAGAAATTGATAAAGGTCTAGTTGCTATAGACAATGCACCATGGAAAACCTCATGGGTACAAGAATCTAATCATCACTGGATACTTTCGGTACATTTTGACAAGGGGGAACTAAAAACATACTTCGTAAAAGCTCCTCCATCTAAGGGACTAGGATTAAGTGCTAACAATCGACCTATCAAACAAGAACTCGTTTATTACCCGTCTGGAAAAACTTATGTCTCATATAAGAGCCAATTTGAACAATGGCCTGATGGAGCTAAAACATGGGCATTTTCATACGAGAACATTGCTACAAAAACAGAGAATGGTAAATTTACAGGTTGCACTACTGCTATTATTCAAGAAGTTGGCAGCTCTCAAGATGAAATTCGTTATGCCCTATTTAAAGGGATATAAATTAATCACAGCTGTACGCAAATTTAATGACTTATAAAGAACCCTGTAAAACTCTGGAAGAAATCGATCGAGAGAAAGTTCTAGAAAATACGCGCTACTATCTCGAAACCCACCTCAATCCGAATAGGAATTGGGATAGATGGGTCTCACCAAAAGAGCGAATTAATCAAATAAGATACTCTAACGTAAACTGGAAAACCGTGTCCAACTACATCAGAGGTATGGAGTATCAAGATTTCTTACGGACACCATATTGGAAAGCCATTGCCGCCCATTCTAAGTTTAAAGCTGGGTATAGGTGCCAGGTATGCAACAGCCCCTATGACTTAGCCACTCATCATAGAAATTACGCGATACATGGTTTTGAACATGCTCATATGTATGAATTAGTCGTACTTTGCAATGCTTGCCATAGTAAATTTCATGGCCAAACCCCCAAGTCAAAGTTCAAAGCAAAAGCAGCACTCATAGTTTTGATTATAAAATTAATGGTCTTATCTGCACTTGCAGGGCATTTCTTGATTGAGAAATAGCGAGTCGTTTCCTTCCTATCATTTACGCAAATTTTATGCACTTGAACCCAAAAAACTGGTACAAATGAGCATCAATCAAAACAACTGATATACATGTAAGCCTTTAACCTTCTTGCTGTTGTTTGTTTCTGATTGCGTTGGCTTACATACTAAAGATACAGTTCGATTCTCTCAACTTCAGTCACTTAAACCCTCTTCAACATCTCTTCCATTTCTTTAGGAATTTTCTTTTTAATAAATCGCCCCAGCATACAAGCAAAGAAAAGAGATAAAGGACCTCGAATTTCAACTTCGAACGTCACTTGTGTTTTGCCAGCAATATGCTTCATTGATTGATAACTAACAACCTTCGCAAATGAAAGATACGCCTCCTGAACCACTAACTTAAAGGGCTCAACTTGTGTTAATAACGTTTTGAAAAGGGGGGTCCCAATAAATTTTGTACATCCCATTGTTCCCGCTTGAAAGGGACCATCAATTTGACTGAGCTCAATGTCTTGATCCCATTTTTTCCAGTTTTCAACATCTTTCCAAACATTCCAAATTTGGGCAGGTGTGGCCTTTGTTTCTAGGGTATGTTTAATAATACGCATGTTCTAAATATCTTCCTTTAACCATTGAATTTCTAATGCAAGATGAGCCATCCCATACCTCAATGCTTTGAGACGAATGGCTTTACGGGGTGAATCCCCTAAACCTTCTAATCTTTTTTCGATTGCTTTGTAAGCTTCAAAAGTCTTTTCGATCTTCTCTAGCCTTTCTAAAAATAGCCGAGCAATTTCATCAGAATCCGTCACAAAAAAGATCTTCAGAAGAAACTCATTACGGGGAATTTCTGATCCCGTTGGACTCTTTATCCAAGCGTTAAATTCTTCCCTCCCCTTGTCTGTAATGGAAAAAACTTCCTTTTTCTTTTTCCCAACATACTCGACCTGAGAAAGCACTTTTTCTTCCTCTGCCAAAACCTTCAACATGGGATAGATCGTAGAATCGGACTCCCGCCAGAAATATACTGTCGACCTACCCATCAGAGTCTTGATTTCATACCCTGAGCTAGGCTTCTCGAGGAGAATTCCCAAAATTGCATAGCGTGTTTTATTGACTGATCTCATAAAAATACCCAGTTTCTAGGTATTTTATGCAAAGGGATCCTTTTTTAGCAATGCGCTAATCCACACTAGTGGGAACGATAGACTAATGTTCCTATCCATAGAATGAGTAAAAGATAATACAATGACCATCCTTTGGCTGGGGGAAAAAACCGAGAAAGCCAACGGAAATGTTTTGTATACCACTTGTCCCCAAACCATACGACGAGATTGCATCCAATGCTATCAAGCAACAAGAGATAAAAAATAATTTTTTCAACCATAAGCGCCTATCTAAATCCTGTATCCGAACCGAATCATAAAGTCAAATCAGGCTTCTTTTTTGTTCTATCTGTGGTAAACTATCGGCAATAGGAGAGTATCTTTGAAAATTATTGTTGTCGGAGGTGGGGCCGCGGGATTTTTTGCCGCCATTGCAGCAAAAACCACCTATCCCCAAGCTTCTGTGATTTTGCATGAACGGTCAAATCAAGTTTTGAGCAAGGTGCGGATCTCTGGTGGGGGAAGGTGCAATGTCACCCATGCCTGCTTCGACCCTAAAGAGCTTGTTAAAAACTATCCCCGTGGCTCAAAAGAACTTTTAGGACCCTTTCACCGTTTTCAACCTTTAGACACCATTCAGTGGTTTTTAGAAAAAGGGGTTGCTCTCAAGACGGAAGCGGATGGGCGGATGTTTCCTGTAACCGATTCTTCAGAAACCATTATCCAGTGCTTACTCAAAGAGGCCCAACGTGTGGGAGTGGAAATCCGCTTGCAATCAAAATTTACCCTAGAGACGTTCGATGGAGACCGTCTCATCCTAGCAACAGGGAGCGCGCCAAGTGGCTGGGACATCGCGAAAAAGCTTGGGCATACCATTGAGCCCCCTGTCCCCTCTCTTTTTACTTTCAATATTCCCCATTTCCCCCTTGAGTCGGTTGCTGGCATTTCTCTTAATCGGGTACGTTTGGAGTTAGAAGGGACTAAACTGTTTCAAGAAGGGCCCCTTCTGATTACCCATTGGGGATTAAGTGGCCCTGCAGCCCTCAAATTATCGGCGTTTGGAGCCCGCTACCTCGCAGAAAATAATTATGAAGTCACTCTCTCTATTGACTGGCTTCCCCAATTTTCCGCAGAAGAACTCACCTCTCTTCTCACTCAGGAACATTCCCATAAAAAACTCAGCAGTATCCGCTCCCTCCCTCTACCTAAAAGACTGTGGAACCTTTTGTGCGAGGGAGAAGATCAACAGATAAACAGGATGAGCAAATCTACCTTACGTCAACTTTGTGAAAAACTGAAACGGGACCGCTATCAGGTAAAGGGAAAGACAACGAATAAAGAGGAATTTGTAACTTGTGGAGGGGTCACCTTATCCGAAGTCCATTTTAAAACGATGGAGAGTAAGCTCCATCCTGGCCTCTATTTCTGTGGGGAAATCCTCGCTATTGATGGGATAACGGGAGGGTTTAATTTCCAAAATGCCTGGACCACGGGTTGGATCGCCGGAACCGCATAAAAATATCGTTATTTTAGGACTTTTTCAAAAAACAGGTTTTGAGGACAAGGGTCGTTTTGCCATCACGACATTCTATTTCCTCGGGATTATCTGTCAGATGGATATTCTTAAATTTTGTCCCCCTTTTCAGGGTTGTGGAAGACCCTTTTACCTTTAAATCTTTGATGACTTGGACTGAATCTCCCTCATTTATACTCAAACAACTTCAAAAGTTGGATTTTCGGCTGCGCCAAAGCACCGTAATTTGC
>JAKQGT010000350.1 GCA_029556005.1 Chlamydiota bacterium
TTTTGCAGGATCAAAACGCTTGATTCAGTATTTCCCAGATACAACCCCACGAGGTTTATTTCTTACAGCTGTATCCGGAAGTGGAGCCGCTTTTAGTAGCAAATGGCTTACAAAAAAAGTAGAATCCCCTTTCGAGAAAGGGATCCGGGTCACCATTAGTTTTGCTTTAGGGTGCCTTTACATCGCTCCCCCCCTCTCAACGTTTTTTGATAGTCGCACTCTCGTGAGTCTTCCCGGCGCTCTGAAGTTCACCTTTAGTACTTCCGTGATCAACGGGATAGGACACTGGCTGCTTATCGAGGATCAGCAACCTGAAAATCTTCCTCCAGAAAAAGAACGGGAAAAAGAGGCTGAAGGCCTCGAAAAAACAGCTGAAAACTTTGTATCTGTTATGACCTATCCTGAAAGACGTTTAGAAGAAGGAATTTCTAAAGGATATGCCTATTTCCAAGAAAGCCCTTACTACGCCTCTATCCGCGAGTCAAGGCCTGTCGAAGTCTTAGGTGACGTTTGGGATCGGGCTCTAACGCACACAGAAAATATTATCCTTTCTCATTCTTCAATACTCGAGGCATCAGGCAATTTAACCTATGTTCAAATCACCGCTCAAAAAGTGGAAGGGGTTTTTTACTACTTGGCTTACGTCGATCCCACAGCTTTATCTTCTTCAGCCATTTTTGCGCTCCAAGATGTCCAAGATGCTTTGGTAGCTACACGCCCCCTCCTTGAAGCACGTAAAAATTTTTACGATTCCCTTGAACGTGCTCCCGATAAAGTCGCTGATTGTTTTTATGGAGGGAAAACTTTAACCCCCCTCAACCGCTACACTTCTCCTCTCGTCTTCAAGACATCCACAATAGTGATGCCAAGAGAGGAAGCACATAGACAATTAAGGTTTAGAAAAGACCAAGTTTTAGCTGTTGGCGATGCCCTCGAAAAATCCTCCTTCCACGTCCTCTTTCGCGCGGGAGTCCATCAAGCCATCCCTAAAGTTACCCGCTTTTTAGGCCAGCGTGTTGTTCGCTGGTATGTTTGTGAAATGGTGGGGTTTGTAGCCGCTCAGGGCTATCAGTATACCCTCCGATTAACGGGTTATGGTGAGGAAGATGAACTAGCAGATCAAGAAATGCTCGCCACCACTCAAAAGATGGTCAGTTGGACTTTATGGCTTCTCATGATCAACGCTGAAGGTTATCTCTGGAATGCCCGTCGATTAAGAGAGCAAGAAAAAGCGAAGGAACAGTATGCAATCCCTGTAAATTTAGGAGATAATCTTCTAGCTAACTCAGAAAATCAGGAAGGCATTGTGGGAGAGGCAGCTTTTTACACACGCGGATTGGTGCGTGAAGAACTCAGGGAAAGGGTTCATACGCCTCCCCCTCAGTCGATTTGGAGTTGGGGATGGTCTTACGTGACTAGTGGGTGGTGCCATACAACTTCCTATTTGAAATCTTTCTTATAATATAAACATTCATGTAGTAATGTGTTGCCTATGTATCTATTGGAGATTTTAAGACGTCCTTTCAACACTTGGTTTCCCAATGCAGGGAACCGGAAAGCAGAAGGGTTGGGAACCTTTTCAGGGGTCTATCTCCCCAGCATCTTGCAAATGCTAGGGGTCATCCTTTTTATGCGTTTGGGATGGATCACAGGGCACGTGGGCCTGACGAAGATGACAGTGATCATCCTGATGGCCTCCTCCATTTTGTTTTTGACGGGTCTTTCGATGACATCCATTGTGACAAATATGAAAGTGGGAAGCGGCGGGTCCTACTATATCATTTCTCGATCTCTCGGGATGGAATTTGGAAGTGCCATCGGCATTTTGATGACCCTCTCGCAAATAACCACTGTAGCCGTCTGTGTAACGGGATTTGCGATTTCCCTTCATGAACTCCTCCCCCATTTCTCTCTCACCACTTTAGAAATAGGGACCCTCATCGTTCTCACAGTTGTCTCCTCATTTCCAGTAGATTTTGCCTTAAAAACGCAAGGCCTCATTTTTTGTGTCGTGATGGCGTCAATTATTTCCGTTTTTCTCGGCAGTGGAAGTAATATCCCTGAGAGCGTGACCCCTCTTCACTCAACAGAAACGCTGGGATTTTGGGCAGCTTTTGCCCTCTTTTTCCCTGCCACAACAGGTATTGAATCGGGAATGGCCATGTCAGGGGATCTAAAAACTCCTTCTCGCTCATTAGCAATCGGTACTATCGCCGCAGTCGTTACAGCTTATTGCGCCTATGCTTCTCTATCCTGCTTTCTGGCAATGGAAGTCCCAGGCCCCCTTTTACGCTCCCACCCTATGATCATTTATTATGTCTCGAAAGTAAGCTTTCTCTTCATCTTAGGTGTTTGGGGAGCCACTCTTTCGAGTGCAATAGGTGGTCTTTTATCTGCCCCGCGTACATTTCAAGCATTAGCAAAGGATAAAATTCTCCCTGCTTTTTTTGGAAAAGGGTATGGGAAAGCCCTCCACCCCCGTGCAGCTAGTCTCCTCGTTGTCTGTATTGCCTTGATTTTGATCTTTTTTACCGATATGAACCACTTACTCCCCATCTTATCGATGGTTTGCCTATTGACCTATGGGATGCTTAACTTTGTCGCCTTCTTTGAATCCTTTCTTCAAAACCCCAGCTGGCGCCCTCTTTTTAAAACGCCCATGCCCCTTTCCTTAACCGGAACCATTGCTTGCCTTGTGAGTATGTTTATGATTAATGCGGGATGGAGTTTTATTGCTCTAGTTTCCCTCGGCATGCTCTGCTTTTGGACAACACGGCGCAAACTGCAAGGAAACTGGGATGATATCCGCTACAGCATCTTCTCTTTTTTTGCATCCACTGCCACCAATAAACTTGTCCACCTAAAGAAAAATCCTAGGTCTTGGAGACCGAATATTCTGGCTATTGTTGACCCAAAGCTTAAAGACCCTGAATTTATTTACTTTGCTCATGCACTCAATCAGTCTAAGGGTTTTTTAACCTACGGCGCGACCCTTCTTGACAACCACCCCGAGCCCATTGAGGCAGTTCAAGCCTCATTTGAGTCTTATTTTGCACAAAAGGATATTACCTGTTTTTTTCATATTAACTCCCATCAAAACTCTATTTTAGGAACGCATAATATCGTAAAAAATTATGGATTGGGACCCTTACAGCCCAATACCATTATTCTCAAACCTCCGACAGAAAATATTGCTGGCTTTTGTGAGTTAATCTACGCCAGTTTTGAGCTGCAAAAAAACTTGATCCTTTTTAAAAATAACAAGCCCAGCTCTGCTTTTACAGAAGAGGGGAAGGAAAAACATATCGATCTATGGTGGGGAGGAAAGTACCATTCTAACTTCGAACTTAGCTTAGCTCTTGCCCATCTGATGCAAACAGGAAAACTCTGGCTTGATGCCACCATCACAATCAAAACACTGGTCCCTAATGAAGCTAGCCGCATTCACATGACGAAGCTTTTTGAAAAATACCACAAAGTGCTCCGTTTTAAAAATCTCTGCTTCAAACCCTATATCGATGCAACCACCGACTTTTATGGGCATATTGCAGAGTATGCAACCGATGCAGATTTAACTTTCTTAGGATTAAGGGCACCTGGCCCCAAAGAACCCCTAGAAGAGTATGCAGCTTACTACACGACTCTCATGCATCAAACAGCAGGTATTGCACACGTTTCTTACGTCCTTGCTGGAGAAAAACTCGATTTTCAGAAGATTTTAGAATGAAGATACACGTCTATGCCGATGAAGGCGTCAGCTCTTTTTCACTTCAAGAAACCTTAAGTACCTTTAGGAAGGTTTCCCCCCATGTTCACCCCATTGGCTACCAAAAACTGATCGAGAGTGATTGGGAAAAAGAAACCGACTTACTCATCATTCCAGGAGGACGCGATATCCCCTACGATCGACGTCTCAAAGGAAAAGGGACAGCGAAAATTCGAGCGTTTGTAGAAAATGGAGGCAGTTTCTTGGGGATTTGTGCAGGAGCTTACTTTGCCTCCAATGAGGTCATTTTTGAAAAAGATACCCCCCTTGAAGTCCATGAATCACGGGATCTCAAGTTTTTCCCCGGATCTGCCATTGGAACCCTTTACCTTCCACGCCGTTTTGCCTATGATTCTGAGAAAGGCTCCCATGCTTCAGAAATCACTTTAGGAGACGAAAGCTGCCACCTTTACTACAACGGGGGTTGCACCTTTTATCAAGCTGAAAAGTTCTCTTCTGTAACTATCTTGGCCCGCTATCAAGATGCCGGAAATCAACCCGCAATCATTCATTGCAAAGTGGGGAAAGGGAGTGTTATCCTTTCAGGTGTCCATTTTGAAGTGAGCCCAGAGCCCTTAAAAAAGGAGGGATGTAAAGAGGAAGTTGTGCAAAAACTCGAAGCCTCCGATGAAATACGGAAAAAGCTCATCTTCTCTCTCATCCAATATCTATGAGAGTTACAAAAAAACAATTTGGGATCAATTTCTTTGCTGCAAGTATTGGGAATTTGTTTGAGCATTATGATAAAGCGCTCTTTGCATTTTTAGCTCCCTTTCTAGCGCCTCTTTTTTTTGAAAACAGTTCTCCTCTCTCTGCCCTCATTCTCACTTACGCCATCATGCCCTTAGGTCTTTTTTCTCGTCCCTTAGGAGCGATTATTTTTGGTTGGATGGGGGATCAGAAAGGACGCCGCGCCGCTCTTTATATCACCCTGTTAGGGATGGCCTCTACCACTATCTTGATGGGATTTTTACCAACATTTCATCAGGTGGGTTGGTTAGCCCCTGTTCTCCTAGCTTTAGGACGTCTTGTTCAAAACTTTTTTGCTTCAGGAGAAACAACAGGAGGCGCTCTCCTTATTCTAGAAGCTTGTGAA
>JAKQGT010000190.1 GCA_029556005.1 Chlamydiota bacterium
CCGCAAAGAGTTACTTCCTGGATATTTAGAAGAGAGTGAAAGTGGCACCTGGGAACAAGCTTTCACCCATCTCCTCGATAACTTAGTTTTTCTTCCCCAAAGCCTGAGCCCTTGGGATCTCCCTTATTTAGACTTTTCCGATGCCGAGCTTTTAGGCAAAGGTATTTCTACCATTCGTTCCCTGAGAAAAGATCTTGATTTTATCCAGAATGCTCGCCTCACCCTTGCAGATTGGGCAAGAGAGATGCACACCCTTTTTAACCGTTATTTCACAGTTCCCGAAGAAGAAACCCCTTCTTACGCCCGTTTTGAAGAAAAACTCCAAATGCTCCGCGAACTCTCCCCAATGAATACGAACCTGTACTCTTTTCCCAGCATCAAACGCTACCTCGCCTCAACCCTAAAAGAAAAAAAAGGGGTGCGCCGCTCTAAACAACTCGAAGCCCTCACCTTTCGCTCCTTAAAACTCGGCTCCATCCTTTCATCAGAGATCATTGTCCTTTTGGGGATGAATGAAAACGCCTTTCCCCGCCCCAATATTTTTTCTTCCCTTTCTCTTCTGAGTGCTAAAAGCGACTTTTGCCCCCTTCCCTCCGATGAAGACCGCTACCTATTCCTCGAAGCGCTCCTTTCAGCAAAAGAGACCCTTTTGATCTCCTATCAAAATGTCAGCGATGAAGATGGAAAAGAAACCCCTCCCTCTCTTCTCGTACAAGAACTCAATCTCCAGGCGGAAACCCCTCCTCCTTTTCCCTTCCATCACCACTACTTTAAAGAGCCTAAAGCCTACCCGAAACGCCACTTCCTCCAAGCTAAAGCTTTCTATGCTCCCCCCAAAAAGATCCCCTTTATTCCCGAATATTGCACTCTGACCCCCCTTCCCATACCTTCCAAAGAGCTCCTCCAAATCGATATTGCCCATCTTTCTCGTTTTGCCAAAAACCCCCTGCGCTACTACTGCAATCACACCTTAAACCTTTACTTTCCCTATGAAGATCAGACCGATGAAGAATTTCAGCTTAGTCCTCTGAAAAAAAGTCAGCTTTTTCAGGAAACCTTTCAGGAAGCCGATTTACGTGGACAAGTTCCCCTGGGGCGGTTTAAAGAAGTTGCCAAACGGCGCTTAAGCGAAGATCCTCCCCCCGAAATCCTTCCCATTGACCTCCCCCTTGAAAACTTCCATCTCTTCGGAAATTTAACCCTATCTTCCCTCCAGGAAAAAAAACTCTCCGACCAAATCAAAGCCTATCCCCAAATCCTCCTCTCCCAAAAAAATCATCAAGCCCTTCTCCGTTACCTTCAGTATTACCAAATCTCCCTACAAACCCCTTCACCTCTCCATCCCCACCTTGCCGAATCCCTCCTCCAAAAAGATCCCCAAGACCTCGCCAAAAAACTCCAAGATCCCCCTCCCGATCCCTACTTCCAAGCCACCTTCCTCCACGCCTCTCCAGAAGTCATCTTCGAAACCTGGGCCCCCCTGCTCCGCACCACCTTCCAAGACCTTCTAGAGAACTAATCTTTTTAGAGTTTGCTTAAATGAAGCTTTTCTAAGTTTAGTTCTATTGCAAAAAATAGGTGATAGCAAAATATTTTCTTGGAATGGATAATTTGTTCCTTAGTCGGATGAAAACGCCCATGATATAAAGATATTTATTGAAAGCTTATTTGAGGTTCAAGGTTTGGCTGGATAGATTTAAAGAATAGAGGCAATACAACCATTTTTTACAATAGGACCTTATTCACATATACGATGGAAGTATTGAGATAAATCCGTTATTTTTCTATGATAATTCGCGCTTAAAAAAGGAGAATCTTATGGCAACAGTCAGACCAAGAAGTTTTATGGATGCTCTTTTAGAAGGCCATCCTGACCAGCTAACCAATAAAGAGCCTTATCAACCTCTTGATAAACCACTTACAAAAAAGCAAACTCAA
This sequence comes from Chlamydiota bacterium, assembly GCA_029556005.1. Lineage (GTDB taxonomy): Bacteria > Chlamydiota > Chlamydiia > Chlamydiales > Simkaniaceae > JAAKFF01. The sequence continues at coordinate 1,939 of JAKQGT010000190.1, forward strand.
GCTACAGAGAGAGAGATCGATGCGATTTTTGACTCTAATATTAAATCCTCTACAGAGCGACAAAAGGAAGCTGAAGATTTTGTTTCTAAGGTTTTTCAAGGCTTTAAAGTATAAGCAATTTACAATCAAAAGCATAAGTCACGCGTTCTCTTCAAATTAATATTTTCTCACAGCGTATTATGTGGTATAATATTAATAAGATATATTTAAAAGGGGGGTCGTTATGGCAACTGAAGTAAATGCGGTTGATAGCAGTGATTTTAATTACATTTGCTCACTTGAGACTACAGAAGAGGTTGACTGGGACGTACTATCTAGAGATACCGAGCGTATCAGCGAAACAGTATCACGTGTAACAGAGTTTATTGACGCGCACTCTGGGGATGAAGCAAGCTTTTCAAGGATACAAGGCTTCATTGACAAAGTAGACATTATAGATGATCGACTTAAAACTCCCCACGAATTTCTCTCCCAAGCGATTACTGGTTTAAAAACCAAGCTAGCTGGTGTTCAATATAAAACATTTGGAAGTATTCAGATTGCGGTCCAGATGCTCAATGCGAACGATCCTGAATTTCTTCAAGCCGTTTTGGACAT
>JAKQGT010000198.1 GCA_029556005.1 Chlamydiota bacterium
AAGTGTACGTGTTCTTTTTCAATACACTTTGTTAGCAATCCCGTGTAAATTGCTCTTTTCCCCACTTTAATAGGCTTTAAGGAAATTTTAAAACTCTTGCCTCTATTCAGAATTAAGAAATAATACAACCTGAATCGCTAGATACAGAGCTTTGCTGATCAGAAACTAAGATCCAAGTCCTGAGCCCATTTATTCCCTCAGGAATACCCTCTAGGACGGTTCCATTTTTTAGAACATGAAACTCGATGTGATTTCCTTGTCTCGTAGCTTCCCAAGTATACGTTCCAGTAAGCGTCTGATGTGAGGAGTCAGAAGGATCCCATTTTAGAGTGATTTTTACTTGACGACCTGAATAAGGGAACTTAAATATATACACACTTTCGCCAGATTTGCCAGAAGTTTTTTCAAAATCAGCATTTCTTCCATGATTGGGAACAATAGCGTGTTGATAGAATTTCCATGTTGTATCAGGCAACTGCACAGTAGACATATCAACCTCCTGGTTACAAACTACAATTATTTGACTATACATCTCTTATGAAATATGATCGAGGAAAAGAGTAAAAGCAATTACTATAATTTCCTTGCTCCCTTGGCAAACCACTGCTTTGGCTTGGTCTGGTGGAGTAGCTGCTGCCCTATTACTGACTTTGATTGTGTAATGCACCCCATTAGACAAGCAAGAAGCTACGCGTTATCCTAAACAAATGATTGAACCCGAGAAATGTGCTAAGAGATTTGAAAATAAATACACTATTAACCCAATATGATACTGTTGCAAAAATGCTTTCATTCAGATGAGTTGAGATTTTTTAGAGAAAATTTTTCTCGGCTTTTAAGGCCAGCTCTAGAGAGCTGACCGAAAAAAAGTCAGATGAATGGAATGTCTTTTGCAATGGTCTCAATATTAAATAGATTCATCACAATGAGGCGCAGATGTCGGGAAAAGTTTTTTTAGGATTGGTCTCTAAAGGACGTACAGGTAGCATTCCTTACGGTCTCAACTTATGGGGCCCTCTTCGATCTCTTTTTCATAGCACAGCTCTAAAGACTGAACGGGTTAAAAATGAAACGCTAATCAATAGCTTGTCGTTTGAAGCTTTCCAAGCAAAACATATTGAGAGTTTGGAAGTTTTTAAAAACTCTGCAGCAGTCAAGGCACTTTGTGGAAATGATTTAGAAAAGATCACTGCAGGATATAGGCGCTTTTGTTTATCACAATACTCCCAGTATAAACATCAAGCTTATGGCAAAAACCCCTCATTATTCGTTTAATGCAAATGGCATTATGAAAAGAAGTGTTTTATACTCAAACAATTGCAAAAGTTAGATTTTCGGCTGCAGAATCGCTGCATAGGCAGTTTAGGAAGGTAACGAAAACTAAATTGGTTTTTCCTTTTTAAGTGTTGTTCTTCCTGACGCGTGTGTATGCACACAATTTTCAAAATAGCTCATAAAAGAAGGAGAAATAGTACGAAGAAATCCCTCTCCCCCAATAGGTCTAGTTCTTCCAAATATTGTTGCCATGACAACCTTCTTGTGGAAAAATGTCAACCCCATTATAAACACCATAACCTTATTTACCCAATGAAACTTTTCTAAGGCTCTTGACTAGCAAAATGAACAAGAATATGTTGTTTTGCTAGTCAAGAGCCAAGTGTTTTAGTCACATCATTGTACCTGGATTACCGCCCCGTTGTCCTAAGCGATAGCGATTAAACTTACAGATGCAATAATCCTCATAAGCTTTAGAAATCTTTTCCCTATGATTACCAAACAGTTCTTTTATCCTTGGAGATTCTCTGAATACTTCAAGGGGTTTCACCCCTGTTTTCTTAAACTGCTCAAAATTTAAATCTTGCATCGTTTTAAAATTTTCATTTGCAGCAATTTCAACTCTTTCTGATGTAGAGTACAAACGGTATCTCACTTGTCCCCATAAATAGAATCTAAAAGGGGTGTAAGAACTATTTGCTCGTGGAAAAAACACTCTAGCAGCCATAAGAGACCTTCTTTTTGAAGTTGTTTGAGTATAATGCCAGTTCAGATAAAATTTGGGGAGATTAAAAAGGGAGGACGCGTGCGTATTCATGAAACCGGTAGTGAGCCGATTCATTGTTCGATTTGTCTTGATGAAATAGGATCCCTATCCACTTCGAATGGGAAAAAAGAGGTTATCGCTTTAGAAGGGGATGTTGCTTGCCTAGCGAAGTGTTACCATCTCTTTCATTATCGGTGTATCACTCCTTGGATTGTGCAAAGTGAAAATTGCCCTAATTGTCGTTCACCGGTAAGGCCTACGTATGAAGTATTAATAGGTGCTAAAGTCAAGGAAATTTATACCAACTATTTAAACGGAGAAGAAGAAAAAAACCGTTTACCTCCCTTTCTCCCTAAAGACCTATTTCAACCCTCATTTGAGATCGAAGGTCTCTTTCAAGAGATGGAAGGATTGCCAAGATATCCACAATATATTGGGATCAATAGATTCGAGCATCTCGACTTAGAACCCACCCTGAACATGCCCGAGCTAAGGTTTCCTCCCCCTTATTATCGTCGGGCTAATCACGAGGAAAAAGCAGATTCTATTGATTGCTTCTTTACCCTTTTAATGTTATTCATCCTTATTTTGCTGGTGACAACAACACCCAAAAGGACTGCCCCGGGACAACCCAAGCCAACAACCTACGAAAAAATGCTATTGCTTGCTTTCTATGTTACACCAATAGCGGATCTTTGCATAAAAAAATATAGATCTAGCATTTTGTAGACGTTTTATTTCTTTTTTCTAAAGTCCTTTAGGAATCTATCCCGATCATCAGCTTTTTGGTTGCAACTCATCGAGGTAGAAATCGATCAGGTGATCGAAAGAGAGCCATTTAGACTGGAGGAAGTTCCATTTCATGGCGTGATCGGGAGTATCCCAAGTTTTGGGGCGGTATTTGCGGGAGAGGACCTGTTGGAAGGTGAGGTCAGGATCTTTGAGGAAGCAGGAATAGGCATCGAGGGATTCGAGTTCCATTTGAGCAAAGATGAGTTTTCCGGTTTCGGGATCGGCGGGCTTCCCTTGAACCCGTTTGAGTTCGGAAAGGGCTGTTTTGACATAGGCTTTGGCCTCTTTAAGGCTGGCTTTTAAGTGGGAAAGATGGATCTCCACTTGCTCGGGAGTTACAGAGAGTTTATGGGTTTCGATGGCGTGATGAATTTTATTATGCAAGTCATGAGAATGGGGAAGGGAAATATTTTCAAGGCGCTGATTGGGAATGTTTTTGAAACCAAGTCCCCCTGCTGTGGCGTTGATAAAAGTAAAATCGGGATTTTTTCCTGCAAAAGTAGAGATGGCACTCGATTCCATAATCCATTTGACCAAAGTAAAGAGCGGAGCTCCATAGATGTCTTGTCTTTTGAGGAGTTTTTCTGAAACCCGCATCTCCTCTTTCCGCTCGTCAAAAAACACGCGAGCTTCTTGCACCACTCCTGAAACATAGGATTGTTTTTCGGTAAAAGCCAAGTCGACTCCTAAAAGGATAATCGGATTGCAGCCGAGGGTGCAAGCAAGCTGAATGCAGGTGGTCGTCACGGAAAGGGCTTCGAGATCAAACCCCTCTTGGAGAGGCTTTCCTTGAACACCCAATTGTTTTTCCATCCAAAGTTCTGCCATTCCCCCTGTCAGGGTATGGAGATATCCATGGGGACCATTGCAGGTGTTAAAAATGCGAGGGAGTAAGCGGTTAACATAAAAAAGGGGGATTTCGAAAGCAGAGCTCGCTTTGAAACGGTGGTACTCTTCAAAGTTGGGATCAATTGCTACGCCAAAATGGGGCAAAATCCCCTGATGACTGAGGGCAGTAATCGCAGAGCCTCCTGCAAAAATCAGAGCCTGATTGTCGAGAGTTTTTAAATAGTCTAAATCTTTAGAGAGCGAAGGCCCCGCTCCACAGATGATGGCGGGGATATTTTGAAATTCCCCTTTTAGATGATTCCCAAAAAAGGCTCTGGGAAACCGTTTAAAATTGGGTAAGAAGTTCTTAAAAAAGAGATTGTAATGAAGATTTTCGATAAAAACAGCATGATGGACGGTGGTGAGTCGATGCAATTTGAGACGCATCCGATAAAAACGGGAGCGGTACTGCTTTTTATAGGAAGCAAGGGCAATCATTTCGATAGTTTCTACAGGGAAGTCATGGGCACACTCTTCTAAAAATGACGCCACCCTTTTTTTATCCATATTGAATCGAATATGAACCTGAGGATGGGCCAGAAGGGCACTGGCATGCTCACACTCCAAAAACTCCCGCAGAACGTTTAAATCCTCTTCAATAAAAATGAGATCGCGTTCTTTATCTTCTGCTAGCCATTTTTCTAGGGGGGAAAAATAGTGTCCTAACCCTATCCCATAGATATAGAGGACTTGTAGCTTTTCGAGTTTAAGAGAAGCAAACGCTAATGAGAGTTCTCTCTCTAAATTTTCAGCATGGAGGGGAAAAGAGAGGGGTTGGGTCTCTCCAAAACGGAGTAAAAAGTTGAGATTCGGGTACCGGGCTTCCAAAAGCTCCTTAGTTAACATCATCCCTCCACTGAATACGTCCCTCTTTCCACCTTCCTTTGCGTGAGCGAGGCACTCCCCCTTGCCATGTGGTTTCTTCATAACAAAGATGGGCATCGAAGCGCCCCTCTAAAAGTTTATTC
>JAKQGT010000209.1 GCA_029556005.1 Chlamydiota bacterium
GCGGATTATACATCCCGCGCTGACTTTGCCCGTCAGCTTGAACGAGTGTGGTACTGCAGCATGCAGCCATTCCCACAGCAAGTGAGAGGAGTTTGTGTGCTTTCATAAAGCCTCCGATATTGTTTTATTGTTAGAAGTCAAACCGCACCTTCAAAGTGAATCCTTGGAGGGAGAGCGTCCCCTTTTCTCCATATTGCGCGAAATCGATTAAATGATTGTTATCCATCCAAATTTGCTCTTCCCAACCCGCCTGGATCAGAAAACGGTAGTCATCGTCATTGTAGAGGAGTTGGTAGCGTAATCCTAAACCAAACTCAATCACGGGTTTTACAGAGTGGGTCACCTCATGGGTATCTAAGATGTTTAGCGTCGATTGATCAGGAAAAATCCGGTCGTCTTTTCGGGAATTGTTAAATCCACTCCAGAGACCACTGATGGCAAAATCTCCATAGAGGCCAAAGGAAGGGATAAAAAACCAACAGGCGTTTAGACCTGTACGAATTCCAATTCCCCAGGAATCTTGATGTTGATGGGCTCTAAACTGATTGGTATCGACAAAAGAATACCGTACACGGACATCTTGTTCTTGCCAGGTCCCTTTGAAACCAAAATGGGGACGCAGGGTGAGATACTGGCTAATGTAATAGTCACGCCCCAGTTCTAAATCAATCACATTAAAGTGGTGTTTCCAGGTTTCACTTGCGGATTGAAAACCTCCTCCTGCTGGAGGATTAGGGATGATGTTGAAAAGGATAAAAGCACCGTTTTGGAGTGTTGGAAGGAAATTTCCGGGATCTGTTAGGGAATCACTTGCTGAGCTATGAAGCCAGGTGTAGTTTGCATAGACATCCCACCCATCATGCTCCATTTTTAATCCTGCTCCGACCTTAAAGCCTGGTTCAAAGGCCCAATCGGGTTCATGAATAGGCCCCCTTTGAGTGTCAAAGTTTACTAAATTAAAATCAGCCCCTTCAATGGCGTAAGCAAGGCCATCTTGCCTTGCTGTCCAATAGATAAAAGCGGCATCGAAGAAAAAATCGACGACTCTATTTGATTTATTGGGTTGAGCAAGAGGAGTAATCGAGCAATTTTCTTGATAAGAAGGAGGAGAATCTTGTGCAAACGCAGTTGCAAAGATAGATGCGCACAGGGGTAAAAAATGTCGAGCTTTCATACAGCCTCCAGGCCTATTAAATCATGTTAAATGCTCATTGGACGTTATTTTCGAATAATTTTCAATTATTTTTTTTAGGCTTATCTTTGCTGATTTGGAGGAACTCTCGGACATGATTAGTGATGACTCCATCCAGTCCCATCGCTTCAAAAGCACGAGCTTGCATGAGATCGTCGATGGTCCAGCCCCAGACTTCGATGTTGAGGGTATGGAGTTTTTGAATGAGGTTTTTGTTAATGAGAGAGTGATGGAGGGCTAAGATAGGGGGCTGCAATTGGATGAAGGGCTCTAAATCTGAGGGGGTCTTAACAATCCCAACGGTGCGGGAATGATGCGTTTTTAAATAGGCAACGATTTTAGGATTTAGGGATCCAACCACACAATCTTTTCCTTTAAGATAAGGGAGAATAGACTCTATGTAGGGGATGTAGGGCTCGCCCATCCATTTGATTTCGATCATCGCAGGGATGTTTAACTCTAAGACACTTTCTAAAGTGGGGACGATTTCGCCATTTTCCAAATCAAATTCTTGGAGTTCTTCTAAAGTCAGACTTTGGATGGCATAACGTTCTGAAGGGTCCTCTTCCCAAGCAATGGTGGAATCATGGATCACAACAGGAATGCCGTCATGAGTCATGTGGACATCCAGCTCAATCCAATCTGCTCCTAATTCGAGAGCTCTTTCAAAGGCGGAAAGGGTATTTTCGGGGGCTTCTTGGGAGGCCCCTCTATGGGCAATGATTTTCATGTTTGTTTCTGATCTCTAAGGGCAACAATGGATCCGACCACAATCAGTGCTATTCCAATAAAAGCCGTATAAGGAAGGACTGTGTTTCCAAGAATATAATCAAAAAGATAGGCAAAGGCAACACTGGAATAGAGAAGCGTTCCGACTTTCACTGCTTTTGCATGGCGATAAGCGCGGGAAAGAAACATCTGATAAATGATGGCGACCCCTCCGATTAAGAGGAGTAATCCCCATTCAATTAGGGTGGGCATTTGCCAGTTGCTTGCTAAGGGAAATGCCGCTAAAGGGATGGAAAGGGCCATATAATAAAAGGTGATTCTTTCCGAGGGTTCTGTTTTGGTTAAACGGCGGATGGTGGTAAAGGCGACAGCTCCGAACATCCCTGCTCCCAGTCTTACAAGAGAGGCAATATCAAAAATCTTCTCATCGGGTCTTAAAATGAGTAAGACGCCTAAAAAACCAACAATTACTCCTGTCCAAGTATTTTTAGTCCAGGGTGTGCGGAACCAAAGATAGACAACGATGGGGATGAAAAGAGGGCGCGTATAGGTCAGAAGGACGGCGTCTGTTAGGGGAAGGTAACGGCAAGGGGCGTGCTTTCTTTTCTCATGACAAAAGCTTTGAAGGCTTGGCTTTTTTCCAGTCTCGAGAAAAGCGGTCTAAACTTTCAAAGGTTTTGGGATGATCGGCAATAAATTCTTCAAAGAGCTCTTTTTTCAACGTTACGGCATCGACTCCAAAATCTAA
>JAKQGT010000260.1 GCA_029556005.1 Chlamydiota bacterium
CACTTCAAGTACGGTTCGGTCTGCATTACCAAAGACTTCCTCGACAAGCATCCGATAATCTTTAGAGATCGTTTCAGGAAGGACTGCTCTAAGGGCCTCTAAACGGTTTTTAGCAAGGGCCTCTCGCGCCTGAAGAATCTCTTCATGATGGGTACGTACCCGGTCTGTCACTCGAGAAGCGAGATTATGGGTGACAGGGAGTAAATGGCAAAGGGCTAAGATTGCCAAAACAATCGACATGATAAAACTAACAGGCTGGCTATAACTGTAGATTCCCCCTTGCACGGGCGCATTATCTAAAATTTTAATTTGACGCTCTTCAAGAAGGGGGGGTTCTTCCCTTTTAGGAGAAACTTCCACACATAAGGGAGCCTCACTCTTTGTTGCGACAAAGAGGGGCTTAGAGGGGAAATATAAGGCTTCTCTTGCTACATCATGAAAAGCTGGCCGCAGGACTACTGTCTCGCCCAAGATCATTCCTTTTTTAACCGAGATCTTATTTAATATATCAAAAATGAAATTAAATCACTAATATTAAAATATATAATATTATGTTTTAATTATGAAATAGTAGATCTTAACATCCAGGATGTTTTTTCATGAACAGCTAAACGCTTGTTAAGAAAGTCGGCTGTAGCCCCATCCTCAAGCTTTTCGATAAAGGGAAGGTTTTCGCGGATATAACAAATCAGGGTCTCATGATCATTAAGAAGAGAGGATATCATCTGCATCGCTTCTACCCTACCCTCCACCTCCTCGATAAAGGAGAGCTTCGAAAAAGCTCTAAAGGATCCCTCAGGGAAATAGCCCAAAGCACGCATCCTCTCGGCCATTTCATCAATGGCTTCTGCAAGCTCTTCATAGTGGCTCTGGAAAAGGAGGTGAAACGTTTGAAACTGTGGCCCTGTAACATTCCAGTGATAGTTTTGGGTTTTTAAATAGAGCGCGTACGTGCTTGCCAAAAGCTTATGCAACACATTCCCAATTTTCTCCCTGTCACGCAATCCTAGATTAACCTTTACTGAATCCTTTTCCACTGTCACACCTCTTTACAAGATATATCCTTCTATTTAAGGTGTGAATTTTATTTTTGCAATGGTATACTCGTCCCATTTTAAAAGTTGGTTAAGGACGTATTCTTTTCTTTTTTGGAGTTGGCCGTGCTGGGAATCTTTCTCGATACAGAAACCAATGGCTTAAATGCCCGTAAGCATCACATCATCGAGATTGCCTATAAAATCCTTGATGTTCAAACGGGTGCTCTTAAAGAGTCCTATGAAGCAATCGTCTTTGTCCCTTTCGAAGAGTGGAAAAAAAGCGATCCCTTAAGTCTCAAGGTGAATGGGTGTTCTTGGACCGATGTGAAAGAGGGAAAAAAGCCCCAAGAAATTGCGGAAGAGATCAAACGCTCTTTTAAAACCTGTGGGATTCAAAGAGGTGAGGCTGTTTTCATCTGTCAAAACCCCTCCTTTGACCGCGCTTTTTTTACACAGATCATCGATGCAGATATGCAAGAAGCCTTGAATTGGCCTTACCATTGGCTAGACCTCGCCTCGATGTATTGGATGAAATGTCTTTTAGAAGGTTCCCACAAACCTTGGGAAACAGGGGTCTCTAAAAATGCTATCGCCGCTGCTTACCGCCTCCCCCCCGAAGCTAATCCCCATAAAGCAATGAACGGCGTCAACCATCTCATCACTTGTTACCAAGCTGTTGTTGGCTTTCCAGAAAAGCCCTCTCATCCAAATCGATA
>JAKQGT010000268.1 GCA_029556005.1 Chlamydiota bacterium
TTTATTAAAACAGGGCTGGGAGAACGGATTGCCTATGTGATTATGAAACACCTCGGAAAAAGCACACTCGGGATGGGGTATGGAATGATTCTCACAGACCTGATTTTAGCCCCGGCTATTCCCAGTGTCACCGCACGGGTGGGGGGGATTATTTATCCTATCGTAAACTCCCTCGCAAAAGCCTTTGGAAGCGAACCCTATAGCCACCCCCGAAGATTGGGGGCTTTTTTAATTAAAGTCACATTCCAAGGTTCAGTCATTACCAGTGGGATGTTCCTCACTTCTATGGCAGGAAACCCCCTTATTGCAGACATCGCTAAAAGTGTAGGTGTCAATATCACCTGGGGAACATGGGCTCTAGCCGCTTCGATACCCGGTCTCATTTGCCTCGCCATCATCCCGCTTTTATTTTATAAAATTTACCCTCCCGAAGTCAAAGAGACTCCCGATGCTAAATCCTTTGCAAAAAAACAACTGAAGGAAATGGGACCGATCAAAGTTCAAGAGTGGGTAATGATCACCTCATTTATTTTACTCATTTCTTTATGGGTCTTAGGCCCTTTTATCAAAATGGATGCCGTTGTAGCCGCTCTCATTGGCCTCGTCATTCTCCTTCTCTCATCCGTTCTCACTTGGGATGACATCACCAAGGAAAAAGGGGCTTGGGATACCCTCATGTGGTTTGCGACTTTGATCATGATGGCCACTTTTCTCAATACCCTAGGGCTCACCACATGGTTTAGTGGATGGGTGCAAGGGCATGTCCAAGGGCTTCATTGGTTTACTGCTTTCATCATTCTCACCCTAGTCTACTACTTTTCCCACTACTTTTTTGCGAGCATTGTTGCACATATTGGCTCCATGTATTCTGCCTTTTTGGTCCTAAGCGTTGCACTAGGCGCACCTGCAATCATTGCAGCCCTTACCTTAGGATTCTTTAGTAATTTAATGGGAGGTTTAACCCATTATGGATGTGGACCTGCACCGATCTTTTTTGGCTCAGGTTATGTCAAAGTGACCGATTGGTGGAAGTTAGGCTTTTTTGCCAGTATCATCAACATCATCATCTATTTTACGATTGGTAGTGCTTGGTGGAGCCTACTTGGACACTATTGATGAGTATCCTGATCTACCGGAATAGCGAAAATCAGGTTTATAAAATCTCTATTGAAGATTTCGAAAAACGGGTCGGTATTCGGTATGTCAATGCGCTCATTTTCGAAAAGGAAGAATACCGAGAAAAACTCATCAAAAAAGCTCAAAAAAAACTTAAGCATCCCCCCGTTCGGCAGATGAATGCCTGGACCTTGGCCCTCCATCAAAAAGCGATCGAACACCCCAAAGAAAATCTCTTCTACATTCGCTGGATTAATAGTTATCTTGGGTATGGGGTGTTTGCTGCGCAAGATATCCCTGCACTCTGTTATATTGGGGAATACACGGGACTTGTGCGTAAAAGGCGTTTCCATAAATACCGGTTTAATGACTACGTCTTTGGATATGTGGCAGCGGGGAAAAATACCCCCTATATCATCGATGCTAAAGAGCAAGGGAATTTTTCTCGCTTTATCAATCACAGCGATGCCCCCAATTTAACTTCGCGTTGGGTGGTTAAAGAGGGGCTCACCCATATCATCCTTTTTGCCAATAAATTTATCCCCAAAGACAAACAACTCTCTTATGATTATGGGGACACCTATTGGAGAAGTCGTTCCCATCCTTCCCTGATCACTTAGCATATCGGGGGTGAAGTTGTTTGAGTGTATAGCTATACAGAAAATCTTTCATTGCGTATGGTGCAATTGAAAGCAACTTAGCATAGGTTTCACGTTATGGGAAAAAATGTCGCGCAAAAATTGATCGCCAGCCACCTCCTTTCGGGAAAGATGGTTCCTGGAGAAGAAATCGGGATTAAAATCGATCATACACTCACTCAAGATGCGACAGGTACAATGGTGATGTTAGAACTTGAAGCCATGGGACTTAAAGAAGCAAAGACAGAGGTTTCCTGTCAATATGTCGACCATAACATCATCCAAAATGACTTTAAAAACCCTGACGACCACCTTTTTTTATGGAGTGCCACGCGCAAGTTTGGGCTATGGTTTAGTAAGCCTGGCAATGGGGTAAGTCATCCCGTTCATATGGAAAAACTTGGCATTCCCGGAAAAACAATGGTAGGATCGGATAGCCATACACCTGCTGCTGGAAGTTTGGGGATGTTAGCCATTGGAACGGGAGGATTAGAGGTCGCCTTAGCGATAGCAGGGGAGCCCTTTTATTTTAAAATGCCCAAAATTATGGGAGTCAAAATTACAGGGAAACTTCCCGATTGGGTCAGTGCAAAAGATGTCATTTTAGAAATGCTCAGACGCCACGATGTAGCTGGGGGAGTTGGAAAAATCATCGAATACTATGGTCCAGGACTTAAAAACCTCTCGGCTATGGATCGCCATGTCATCACGAATATGGGAGCCGAATTAGGAGCTACCACCAGCGTTTTCCCCTCAGACGAAGAAACCAAACGTTTCATGCGCCTCCACGGAAGAGAAAAAGATTGGGTCGAACTTAAAGCTGATCCTGATTGCACCTATGACGAGCACGAAGAAATTGACCTTTCAAAACTAGAACCCTTGATTGCCTGCCCCAGCAGCCCCGGGAATGTCGTTCCCGTTAGAGAAGTCGCCGGCAAACCGATTTTCCAATCAATGATCGGATCATCCGCCAATCCCGGTATGCGCGATTTTGCGATTGCCGCAATGATTATTGAAGGGAAAAAATCTCAAGACCAAGTCTCGTTTGATATTAATCCTTCTTCTAGACAAGTCCTTGAAAACTTAGCCAACTTTGGCTACCTCAATTCTTTGATTCGAGCAGGGGCCCGCATTCACCAGGCAGGATGT
>JAKQGT010000272.1 GCA_029556005.1 Chlamydiota bacterium
ATTTTGATAACGTTTTTTGGGATCAATATGCATGCATTTGAGAGCGATACGTGCCAGATGGGGAGTGATTTCTCGATAAGGGGCGATTTCTTGGGGATCTAGGGGTTTCTCAACCCCCTCTTCTCGCAGTTGCTTCCGCCACTCTTTTAGGGTGGCGGGGCGTTTAAAAGGAAAGTGAAGAGTTAAAATGTAATGGAGGGTAGCTCCTAAAGAGTAAATATCTGTTAAGACACTGGAAGTTGCCCCAAAAGCCCGTTCAGGGGCCATAAATTCAACCGTACCCACTGTTTTTCCCGGTTTTGTGAGCCCCCCTAGTACCTGTTTTTCCTCCTCTTTCTGTTTTTTTTCTTCATTTTCCTCTTTCTCCACATTTTCTATTTTTGTAGCGACACCCCAGTCTAAAATCATGACCTCATTAAATTTTCCCACAATAATATTTTCTGGCTTGATATCCCGATGGAGAAATCCTTTCGAGTGAGAGTATTGGATCGCATTGCAGATATTTAAAAACATGAGCATTAAAGTTTGGATCGAAGAGCCGATAGGGTAAGGAGGGAGGCCATGTTCAATGGCAAACCGTGTTTTCCCTAAAATAGCACGCAATGTCTGTCCTTCAATGTAGGGCATGGTGTAATAGATGGTCTCTTCTTCTTCATGGAGGTCATAGACAGGGATAATAGAGGGATGGGGAAGTTGAGCGGCGATACGGGGCTCATTTAAAAAGCGATTGCGCAAAATTTCTTTTGTTGCATGGTTGGGCAAGATGCGTTTAAGGGCAACGATGCGTTCACATTGAGGATCCTCAGCTAAAAAAATCTCACCCATTCCCCCCTTTGCGATGAATTTTATGAGCTTGTAGGGCCCCAATTGCATGGGGAAAGTGTATTCTGACTCTTGATTGGATTTCTTTTCCATTGCTTGGACAATAGCAAAGATTTTCCTCTTTCTTCAAAGGAAAAATTATGCTATAGTCAAGCAACTTCAAAAGTTGGATTTTTGGCTGCGCCAAAGCACCGTAATTTGCCGATCTTAAATGGCTTCATATTTCTAATATTAGGTCATTTAAGATCGACGAATTCCGAAAGCTTTCGCGTTAGCCTAAAACCAACTTTAGAAATTGTTTGAGTATATTTTAAAGTCATGAGTAAAAAAGAGATCATTTTAACCGGGGATCGTCCCACAGGACCTCTCCATTTGGGTCACTATGTAGGGTCGCTCCGCTCTAGAGTAGAGCTCCAAACACGCTGCGATCAGTATGTCATGATTGCTGATTTGCAAGCCCTAACGGATCATGCTAAAGAGTCCAAACTCGTGCGGGATAGTGTTTTGCAGGTGGCTCTCGATTATTTAGCTGTCGGGATAGATCCTGCAAAAACAGTGATTTTTATTCAGTCCCTTGTACCCGCCCTTCCCGAGCTCACGATGTATTATCTCAATCTTGTGACCTGGAATCGACTCAAACATAACCCGACTGTGAAGCAGGAAATCCTACAAAAAGGATTTGGAGAGAGCGTTCCGGCTGGGTTTATGACCTATCCCATTTCTCAGGCAGCCGATATTACAGCATTTAAAGCGACTCTAGTTCCTGTAGGGGAAGATCAGCGCCCCATGATTGAGCAAACCAATGAAGTGGTGCGCGCGTTCAATCGCACCTATAATACAGATGTCCTCGTGGAAGCTCAAGCGCTCATTCCCAAAATAGCTCGCTTACCAGGAATTGATGGACAGGCAAAAATGAGCAAGTCTTTGGGGAATGCGATCTATTTAAGCGATCCACCCGATCAAGTCAGTAAAAAAGTGAAGAAAATGTACACCGACCCCAATCACTTGCGGGTAGAAGATCCTGGAAAAGTCGAAGGGAATCCCGTCTTTAGTTACCTGGATGCCTTTGGGACAGACCTAGATAAAATCCAAGAACTCAAAGCACACTATGAGCGGGGAGGGCTAGGAGATAGCGTTGTCAAAAAGTATCTTCTTGAAGTCCTTCTAGAATTTTTAGAGCCTATTCAAAAGCGGCGTGCTGCATACGAAACCCAATTAGAGGGGATTATGGACATTTTACGTAAGGGAACTGAAAAGGCCAATGAAACTGCTTCAAAAACCCTTAGCGCCGTTCGCGCTGCAATGGGGATTGATTATTGATGAATAACCGTTGGATTCACCAGTATTTACAGCAACATAGGGATTTTCCCAAGTCAGGGGTTGTTTTCCAGTGGTATGGAGAATTGCTTCGGGATCCGCAGGGCTTTCATGAGGTGATGGGAGCTTTTTGGGAGCGGTATCAAGACTATGAAATCGATACCATTTTAGGGCTAGAGTCTCGCGGGTTTATTTTTGCGGGAATTCTTGCCTATGAAATGGAAATTCCTTTTGTTCTTGTTAGAAAGTGCGGAAAACTTCCCGAACCTACCCTAGCGCAGAAATTCGAGAGAGAATATGGGACGGACTGTTTTGAAATAGAAGAGCAAGACGTAGGGCGGGCTTTAATCATTGATGATTTGCTAGCTTCAGGAGGATCGATGCGCGCAGCCTGTCAACTTGTGGAGCGCGTGGGGGGAGAAGTGGTTGAAGCGGCAACCCTCCTAGAAATCGGTGCATTGAAAGGGCGCGAAACATTAAATGTCCCTTACTTTTCTTTTTTTAAGCTATAGCTAAATCATTCCATTTTTAAACTGCTTTAGCTATAAAACTCTAGAGCATTCTTCCAAAGAATTTTTTCCGCCTCTTCCTGCGAAAAGTTTTCCTGAATCAACGTGAGATCCTCTCGAGAAAAAGGGCGCTTAGCGCGCGTAGAGGGGAGATCTGTACCAAAAAGGAGGCTATCGGGATTTTCTGCATAGATTTTTTTTAGAGCGGGAAGCACTTCAAAATCGACACGCCCAAATCCGCTCGCTTTGATTTTGCCCCCTTTGGCGGCTAACTCCAGAAGCGCCGGAAGCCCCCTATTTGAAAGTCCTAAATGGTCGATCGAAACAGCCGGAAGGTTTTTTAATCGAGGCATCAGGGGGGTAAGCTCAGAGGAGTCTATATAAAGCTCGACATGCCATCTTGTGAGATCATAGATGCGCTGGGCAAAGGTTTCCAAGTGATCCAGGGTTTCCGATCCCCCCCGTTTCATATTAAAACGGACAGCACGTACACCCAAAGTATAAAGCCGGATAATTTCCAAGTCACTGATCGAATGGGGAGCTTGAATGACACCTACGAATTGAGGCCCTAACGTCTTCAAAGCACTCTCTAGGTAGGTTGTGTCAAATCCTTGAAACGATCCCGAAACAATAGCACCTCCCTGGATTCCCAGCTTTTTCATCCATTTAGCGTAATCCTTTGTCGTAAAAGGTTCAGGAAAAAATCCTTGATTTTCCTGGAGCGGAAAAGCAGGGTCAATGATGTGAAAATGGGCATCAAAAAGCATAGATTCAATTTATCATAGGATCTTTTTAAAAAGAGTTGTAAATTTAGTTTTTTGATGTAAATGACTTATTTTTAGTTGATTATAATAATTTTTTGATCGATAGGATGTCATTCTATAAATCACAATTATGCAAAAATGGGAGTTATAGAAAGGAGATCTATAGCTAAATTTATTTAAAATTGGGAATTACCGTACTTTGTCGCAACCGAAAATCCAACTTTTGAATTTATTTGAATAGCTCTCAATATGAAGAATTTTTATTAAGGACCACTAGTTTTCTGAGTCGTCATCAGGAACTTCGAGGGTGGTTTCTTCTTCCTCTTCTCCTGTAGAGGTTGTGACCCACTCTTTACAGACGATGTATACAGCCGCCATAATGAAAAGGATGGGGATGAGGATTTTCCAGGAGATATTGAAGTTAGCTATAATGAAAAAACCGACAAAAACAAAGAGGCTGATGGCCGCATCGTGGTAGCGGCCATTGAGAAACTGTTTCAGGGCTAAAGGAATTCCAATCACAATCATGATTCCTGGCCACCAAGAATCCAAGAAAAAAATGATGGCAAGTCCTACCAGAAAGAGAGCTGTAGAAAGAGCTTTTGCCTTATTTTTTGCGATGAGAGGTTTGGCCATGCTGATTACCTATTCAGTAAACGGTGTTTTTTCTTAGCAACTTCTTGTTGTTTAGGGGAAACAAAAGAACTCTTATGAGCGGAAACGATTGCTTCGGGATAAATACGCATTTTCTCAAGTTGAGTATGGGGGAAAAACATTTGAAGAATTTGGGGGGCTGTATCCCCACGCTCAGCCATTTGCTTGGCGCTAAATAGGCAGAGTCCAACGCCAGGGCCGACTCCATATCCCTCAAAGGCTGCAACGTTTCCTTTGATATTCACAGTAAACTCGTTACTTTTAAGTTTCTCTTTTCCGAGAGCTTTTTGGAGGTCCTGAAAACTGATGTCCTCCGTATGAGCTCCATCATGGATGCGAGCGGCATAGACCTTTCCAGAGAAATGATCAACAAAAAGATCCATTCCCGTGACCCGGTTTGTTTTGACGACTTTTGCAAGCTCTTGGGTATCGAGGGTGAGACTCCAGTGAGAGTCTGAGCGAGAGTGGGTCGCAAAAGTAGAGTTGATTCCTTCTGGAGTAGAGGTGTTTTTTCGAAAGATAGCAGCATAACTCGCTGTTTTTCCTCCGCAGTGCTCTGTCCAAGAACTGGGAAAGGGTTGTTCTTCAAAAGTCATGACTAAGTGGCGTGTATTATCCACAGCACGGTCTATCGCAAGATTCTGAAGGGAGAGGCCCATTCCCTGGTAATCGATTTCTTGCGCCGTGATGTGCCAAAAAGCTTCATGGTTAAGTAAAGCGGTGTAGTAAGCATCCGTACGAGCGATGATAGCAAGGGCGTCGAGGACACTGTTGGGTAGAGAGGTTTGGATTTTTGCCGATAAGGTAGATTTGATGAAACTTTCCACATCTATTTCATTGATAATATTGAGTTTCCCTTCTACATGATAAATTTCAATCGCTCCACGGTATTGCATCCCATCGACGAGGAATGTTGTATCGGGGCTTGTGGGCTGAATTTGGAGTTGAAAAATACCTAGGAAGTCTTCTCCCCATTTAATCCCTTCAAGATGAGGATGACAGTAGAAACGTTTTCCTCGATGGCCTGAGCTAACTTTTTTCCCATTTTCAGGGTTGTAAACGACAAAGGAGCCCCGTGCTTCAAGGAGGATACCTTCTGAATCCTTGGTTAAGAGGACTTTAATGGTCGCGGGTTTTCCCGTTTCTGCTTGGGCTGCTTTGATTTCTTCAGCTTTAGATGCAAATAGAGGAAAGCAGAATAGCACTAAAAGAATGAGCTTAGACTTCATCTAATTTTCTCCAATCGTATGGGGACAGGGACGTCCCAGATGTTGATAGGCAAGTTTGGTAGCTTCCCTTCCCCGCTGTGTGCGCTTTAAAAAACCTTGCATGATGAGAAAGGGTTCATTCACTTCTTCGAGGGTTGTGGCTTCTTCTCCAAGAGCAATGGCAATGGTGCTGATTCCCACCGGCCCTCCTTGATGGTTTTCAATGATATGTTTCAAGATCCGCTTATCCATTTCATCGAGTCCACGGAAATCGATATCGAGCATTTCTAAAGCGGTGCGTGTTGAAACTTTATCGAGTTTGCTATCGGTGCGCATTTGGGAATAATCGCGCACCCACTTCAAGAGATTATTGGCAATCCGAGGGGTTCCCCGAGAACGCTTAGCGATTTCAATAATGGATTCCTCATTGATATTCACGCTTAAAATCGCAGAAGAACGGGCAAGAATCCTAGAGATGAGATCGGGTTCATAGTAATCCAGTCTACACGTAAAGGCAAAACGGGAACGGAGGGGACTACTCAAAAGGCCCATGCGTGTTGTGGCTCCAATCAACGTAAAGCGATTGAGTTTGACTTGGACACTACGTGCTTGAGGGCCCGAATCCAAAAGGAGATCGAGGGTAAAGTCTTCCATTGCCGGATAGAGATATTCTTCAACCGTGCGATTTAGACGGTGAATTTCGTCAATAAATAGGATATCTCCCTCTTTTAAGTTGGTTAAGATTCCTGCTAGATCAGCGGGTTTGTCAATGGCAGGGCCTGAGGCGACGATCAGGTTTGTTCCCATTTCGCTGGCAATGATATGGGAGAGCGTTGTTTTACCAAGTCCTGGGGGTCCATAAAAAAGGGCATGCCCAAGGGGTTCGGAGCGTTTTTTTGCAGCTCCTACAAAAACTTCTAGTTTTTCTAGAACCGCTTTTTGACCAACAAATTCACTTAAAGTACTCGGTCTTAGTTTCAATTCGAGTTTATGATCCCGTCTTTCCCAGGAAGATTTTATAAAGGGTGGTTTTGTCATCTTAAGGGGGCCTTATTCACTTTCGCATATGAAAAAATAGTAGCAAGAAAAGGATTTCAAACGCTATATCTAATCTACAAAAACCGAAAAATTTTAGGTGATGTTATGTTACAATCTGACCGTTGGATTCGAAAAATGGCGCTAGAAGAAGGGATGATAGAACCCTTCGTTGACTCACAAGTACGCAGTGTAGAAAATCATAAAATTGTTAGCTATGGTCTCTCTAGTTATGGCTATGATGTGCGCGTTTCCAACCGCTTTAAGGTCTTTACGAATGTACATAACTCTCTTGTTGATCCCAAACGTTTTACTGAGGATGCTTTTGTCGATATCATAGGAGATGAGTGCATCATTCCTCCTAACTCTTTTGCTTTAGCAGTCAGTGTGGAATATTTCCGTATCCCACGAAATGTTTTGACCTTGTGTATAGGAAAATCCACCTATGCCCGTTGTGGCATTATTGTGAATGTCACCCCCTTTGAACCCGAGTGGGAAGGGTATGTCACGATTGAAATTTCTAACACCACCCCCCTTCCTGCAAAAATTTATGCCAATGAAGGGATTGCTCAGGTGCTTTTCCTGGAGGCGAAGGAAGTCTGTGAGGTTTCTTATGCCGATCGTGCAGGAAAATACATGAAACAAGAAGGGATCACAGTTCCCATGATATGAGAGCCTTACCGCTGTTCCTTTTAAGAAATTGGTGGGTGTTGGTTTTTGTCTTGATGGTATGGGCACTTTACCTACAAGCCATTCACAAAAAAAATCATCTTGTGGTTAAGTTAGAAGAAAAAGTCCAGAGTCTTGAAAAAGCATACTCTGAGGCTGCTTTAGAAAAAGAGGCCCTTCTCCTAAGAATAGAAAGTCAACAGGATTTAGAGTGGATGGAACTTGTTCTTAAAGAGAAATTAGGTGTCGTACCTGAAGGCCAAACCAAAGTGGTTTTTAAATGAGCCAACCCCTTCTTATCTTTTTACTGATTGCTTTGATTCTTTTTTCTGGCTTTTTGTCAGGGTCTGAAACAGCCCTTTTTTCTCTTTCTTCGATGAAGGTAAGGGCCTTCCGTCAGGGAACAGATGCTAGAGGAAAGTTGATCGCCAAGCTTTTATCTCAGCCCCGCCGCTTGCTTGTGACGATCCTCATGTTAAATGTCCTCATGAATATCTTGGTTCAAAACGTTGTGTCTGGGATTTTTGGTCTTTATTCGAGTTGGCTGTTGACAGTGGGTGTTCCTCTGGCATTGACTTTGATTTTTGGAGAGATCATTCCCAAATCCCTTGCTTACGCAAAAAATACATGGATTGCCTATCACGCAGCACCGATTTTGAGAGGTGTTGAGTGGCTTTTAAAACCCATTCGAGATGCCATTACTTTTATCACGACGGGAGTTTCGCGGTTTTTTTTCTTTTATTTGAGAAATGAAAAGGAAATTTCGATAGAAGAACTCAAATATGCGTTGCGCACCTCTCGTGAGACAGGCGTTGTTGTAGAGGAGGAAGCCAAACTGATCCGGGGCTATTTGAATTTGGAAGACGATTTGGTTAAAGAGCTCATGTGTCCCAGAGGGGCTGTTCTCTATTTTGATATCAACGAACCTCTCAGTAAGCTGATCCATTTCTTTGTAGATGATGAATGTACCCGGGTTCCTGTGTGTAATGGGAGCTTAGAAAATGTGCTTGGGCTCATGACAAGCGGGAGTTTTTTTCTCCACAGGGATCGGATTCAAACGACCCACGATGTGATTCCCTTTTTACGGAAGCTGAAATTTGTGCCCGAATCGATGGTGGGCAAAGCCCTTCTTCAAAAGTTTTATGAAGAAGAAGAGACAATGATGATGGTTGTTGATGAGTATGGTTCGGTATCGGGGCTGATTACCCTCGAAGATTTGGTAGAAACCGTGATTGGACAGATTGCCGATCGGAGGGATGATAAGAGTCATTATACCCGCGCTTCAGAAGATATCATTATTGCGAGTGGGAAACTAGAGCTCACTGAGTTTGAAGAGATGTTTGATGTACACTTAGAGAGCCCAAACAATATGGCTACGATCGGGGGATGGCTTACTGAGCTCACAGGGGATATCCCTAAGAGTGGAACAAAAATCGAAGATCAGGGTTTTCTTTTTCATGTATTAGCCTCCGATGTGAATCGCGTCCGGCGTGTCTATATCCGCCGCTTAAAACCTAAGAAGAAGAGGAAGTATGAGTGATTGGCTCTTTTTTCTTATTCTTCTTGTGGCCTCTTTAATGATTCAGGGGTTTTATTCGATGCTTGAAATGGCTTGTGTCTCCTTTAACCGTGTCCGTTTGCAGTACTATGTTTCCCAAAAAAGTCAGCGTGCCAAATGGCTCAATGCCCTTCTGAATCATCCCACGCGTCTTTTTGGAACGACTTTAATCGGTGTCAATGCGGCGATGCAATTTGGGTCGGAATGTGCCCGCCGTTTTTATGCCTCTCTCCATATAAATCCCGATTGGGCTCCTGTCACCCAGGTAATCATAGTTCTTATTTTTGCAGAGCTCTCTCCAATGTTTGCAGCGCGGCGTTATGCGGAAAATGTGACGATGCTAGGGATCCCCCTTCTTTACTTAACATCGATTATCATGAGACCTATCATTTTCGTTCTAGATATTATCTGTCGCATGGTGAATCGCCTATTTGGTGCTAAATCCTCTCCCGGGCTTTATTTAAGTCGTGAAGAGCTTCAAAAAGCGATTGAAGAAAGAGAAGATGCTCCAGAAAAAGAATTTGATCCCGTTTTAGCGAATATCTTTTCCTTAAAAGCAAAAACGGCAAAAGATCTGATGGAACCTTTATCCGCAATGAAATGCATCTCGAGTGAGGCCAGTGTGGGAGAGCTCAGGAGTTTGCTCGGTCTAGAGGCCTTTCCTTTTGTTCCTGTTTATCATCGGAATCGAGAGAATGTCGTTGCCATTGCCTATCCCCGCGATTTACTCCGTCTTTCTAACGACACTCGCTTGCGGGCTTACTGTCGTTCTCCGTGGTTTATTACAGAAAAGAACTCCATCCTGGAGATCATGAAAGAGTTTCGTTTGAATAATCAGAGCTTAGCCATTGTTTTAAGTGATCAAGGGCATGCCACAGGGGCCTTAACGCTCGATGCAGTTGTGGATGAAATTTTTGGAGAGCGTGACGACTGGATTTCTTTTGGGGAGTATGCTCCTGAGAAACATAAAATTTTTATTGACCGTTCTTTCCCTGGAGACACTCTTGTTGTAGATATCAATAAATGGCTTCATATTCACCTGACTGCTGAACCCGACGAGACCCTAGAAGAGCTCATGGAGCGCCATTTAGGGCGCCATCTCGATAGAGGGGATTCTATCCGGATCGAAGGGTTCGAGCTTTCCGTTGAGGAGACCTCCCTAATTGGAGGAAGAACCCTCCTGATTCGCTCTCTTTTGTAACCTTTTTTTTAGTTGATTTTTAGTCCCTATAGAAAGTAAACTATTTCTTCCAACTTGAGACCATTGCAAAAATGCTTTCATTCAGATGAATTGAGATTTTTTAGAGAAAATTTTTCTCGCCTTTTGAGGCCAGCTCTAGAGAGCTGACCGAAAAAGAGAAAAAAATTTAATCAAAATAGATCAAGTTAGATGAATGGAATGACTTTTGGAATGGTCTCAACTTGGGAGAATTAAAATGGTTCTTTGTCGTTTTGGCCGTCAGGCTGTTACTACGGGATATGGCGAGGTATGTCGGAGTGCTTTTAACAATACTCTGATTGCTGCAGTCCTTCAATCTGCAGCAGTAGAAAGCCTACTCAAAGTTGTCGGCTTGACTTCAGAGGGGCTTCCCTCTCCTCTTCAGATGTTCATCTTTGGGACCTTTGCGGGAGGCACACGCGGGGCTCTTACTGTTGCTGTAGATAAGTTCGATATCCTGAATATCAAAGAAAAACACGAAAAAGCCTATCATGTTGCCCGCTTTGTCATCACTTTCTTTGCTAGCCTTAAAACAGCAGAATACATGTGCCACGATTTTAAGGTGCCTGTAGAGCTGACTCACAGTGTTGTTTTGATACAGCTTGCAGATTATGGCTTGGGAGTAGGGGTAGATATTCTCTTCAACCCTGCACCGCGCGCAGGTGAGTAACACAGTCTGCAATGATTTGCGCTCCTCTCTCGATCTCGTCTTCAGTATTCATCCGACTAAAGGAAAAGCGGACAGAAGAGCGTGCGCGGTTTTTGGAGTATCCCATTCCCATAAGAGCTCTTGAAGGCTCTAAGGCTCCCGCTGAGCAAGCAGAAGTGCTGGAAACAGCCATGTTGCGCAGATCTAAAGCAATAATCAGAGATTCATTGTCCACATCAGGAAAGTAGACATTACTCGTGTTACTCACCCGCTCCTTGATCCCATTGATTTCGATTTCAGGTAAAAGGGTTTTGAGCTTTGTCTCAAAGAGATCTCGAAGGGATTTTAGTCGAGTATACACCTCATTTCCTAGTAAAGTGAGCGCTTGGGCAAGCCCAACAATGCCAGGGAGGTTTTCCGTTCCACTACGCAGTTTACGTTCTTGATTTCCTCCGAAAAGGAGAGGGGTGAGTTTCAGACTCGAGCGGAAAAAGGCGAACCCCACTCCTTGAGGTCCATGAAACTTATGGGCAGAAAACCCCATTCCCATCACCCCTTCTGGGAGGGTAAAAGACTCCTTTCCCAGGAGAGCCACACCATCCACAATCAGGGGGATGTGTTTATTTTTGGCGAATTGCGCAATTCCCTCGAGATCGGTCTTACATCCTGTCTCCCCATTCACGGCAGAGATGACGATCAACCCCGTTTCGGGACGAAGGGATTCTTGAATTGATTGTACTGTGGGGTGTCCTAGAAAAGTCACTGCGTTTCCCTGTTTTTCAAGCTCCAAAAGCGTTTGATAGACACAGGCGTGATCGATCAGGCTCCCAATGATATGGGTAGGAGATTTCGGGAGGGCTCCCCGGATCAGTAGATTCATCGCTTCAGTACCACTCGAAGTGAAAAGAATTTCTGAAGGCTTCACTTTGAGGAAGTCGGCAACGATTTTGCGCGCTTCGCTTAAAATTTTTTTTGCCTCTTGTCCTAAGGAGTGGATACTCGAGGGATTATGAGGAGCCGCTTTTAGCTCTTCTACTATAGCTGCAATCACAAGCGGATCGACCGGAGTCGTTGCATTATTATCAAAGTATAGGATCTTATTCATGATAAGATTATTTTACATCTATCTCTTGTTCAGAGGCTTTAATCATGAGGACGCTGACGTTATCTTGTCCTCCTTCATCATTTGCCTTGAGAATCAAGTTGGTCGAGGCTGTTTTGATGTCAGGGGACTGACTGAGGATCTGCGCGATCACATGATCACTGACTTGGTCCGTGAGACCATCTGTGCACATCAAGTATATATCATTCGGGGATACCGGGGCAACATGGATTTCGGCATCCACTTCAGATTGGGTTCCAATAGCCCGGGTTAAAACATTTTTGAAAGGATAATTATGGCTACTATTTTCTTCAACTTGCCCTTGAGCAATCATCTGGTTTCTCAAGGAGTGGTCTTCTGTGAGTTGCTCTAAAATCCCTTGGCGGAATCGGTAGATTCTACTATCCCCCACATGCCCATAGATCAAAGAACGCTCATGAAAAAGAAGGGTGCAAAGGGTGGTGCCCATCCCATGATAAGCCTTCTTTTTTTTCCCGAGATGATGGACCCAACTATTGGCATTTTCGATGCATAAACGATTGAAAGAGGAGAGCTCAAAAATATTCCAGTTTTTTTCAGAAGAGATGAAAAGTTCTTCTACAGAAGCGCAGACGAAACGGACCGCTTCTTTTGCTGCGATTTCCCCCGCCTTATGTCCCCCCATCCCATCAGCAAGGGCAAAGAAGCCTTGCTCTTTCAGAGTGAGAATGACATCTTCGTTATTGGTGCGTACACGCCCCACATCAGAAAGACCACAAAAG
>JAKQGT010000279.1 GCA_029556005.1 Chlamydiota bacterium
TGGAGTGAGCGACTATTGCCCAGCGGCAAGGCGCAAGCGAAGACTAAAAATTTGTTGCTAAGCCGACATAGTCAAATATGACTTTATTTTTCAGAAATGGTATAAGGTATACTCTTCGCTGTGAAAATGAGCACAAAATAATACGATGCGCCTCTTACCCCTATTTTTATTCCTTTTGTCCTTTCCTCTTTGGGGAGCGCAGCAGCCATTTACTGTGAATTTAAAAGATCCCGAATATCGAGATGGAGTGATCTCTACAAATCAAGGAGGAGTCATCACTTCCCCTGAACTTCGGATCCAAGCCCATCACATTGTCTATATTAATAAAGTAGAAAAGGGAGAAACCATCCACCGGGTGATTGCTGAAGGAGATCTCATGTTAGATAATGGAGGGCGTACCTATGTGGGAAGGCGGTTAGAGTACGATTTTATCACCAAGACAGGAATTGTTTATAATGGGGTGACAGCCATTGACCTCTGGTTTTTAGGGGGGGAAAAAATCCGTCTCAATTCTGACCGGAGCTTTTATCTCTATAACGCTTTCATCACAACAAGCGAGAGTCAAAAAGCTGATTGGAAAATCCATTCCCGTGAGGTAGAAATCACCAAGCGCAATTTACTGGCTGCAAAAAATGTGACGTTCCGTTTTATGGATACCCCCATTTTCTGGCTTCCCTCTTTTAAAAGTAATCTTAAGGGACTGACGGAATCTCCCGTTCGCTATAGCGTAGATTGGGATAAGGGGCTCTGGCCCAAATTGGATATGCGCTACCGGATCTATTCTTGGGAAAAATTAGACCTCTTTTTCCGTCTCAATGTCCGCCCTTCCAAAGGGGCTGGAGCAGCGCTAGAGTCCGACTATCACGCATTAAATAAACGGACACAGTTTTTAACGCGCAGTTATATCGATCATGATGCTTTTTATCGCGACACGAATTCCGATAAATCCCGAACCCACTACCGCTTACAAGGACTTTATAAAGCCCATAACGAAAAAGGAACCTCTCACCTCATTGCTACCTACGATTGGCTTAGCGATAAAAACATGCAGACCGACTTTACGAGTGATGAGTTTGAGCTCAATACCGCAAAACAAACGCGTGTTGAGATGCGAAGTTATCAGGATTGGATGATTTTGGGGATCAATGGGAAATTTCGGATCAACTCTTTTCAAGGGATGCGGCAAGAATTGCCCGAAACTTTTTGGACCCCGAAACCTTTTGAGATTGGAAACTCTGGGATCATCACACAAAATCGTCTCCAAGTAGCTTATCTAGACTATGTTTCTGCCAAGGACATTGAACCCGGTGTCCCGGATTATGGAAGCTCGCGCTTTTCGACTCACAATGAACTCTACCGCCCCTTCACCCGTAAGGGGTTCACCTTAACACCTCTGATTGCCTTTGAGGGAATTTTTTATAGCGATAGTCAAAAAGATCATCCCGTAGGGCAAGCGGTTGTTAATTACCAACTCCTCTTAGACCTCACCCTTAAACGCCATTACCCCAAAATGCGCCATGTTCTCCAACCCTACGCTGCTTATCAAGGTCTCACCTACCCCACAGCCTCTCCTGACTCTCCCTATATCTTTAGCCTGCAAGATGGATTCAACCGCCTCAATCTCTTGAAAACAGGAATCCGTAACCTCTTTTATACCAAAAACTCCCCCCTCTTTGAGCCCAATATCCTCATTGATCTGTATGCTTATAGTTTTTTTGGGGCAGAGACATTCCAGAAGGTCGTCCCGAAATTGCAAGGAAACCTGATTTGGAGCTTCCCCTCTTGGAAGCTCAGTAGCCGTTTAGGATGGAATATCGAAGAGCAAGTGCTCGATTATGCGAATATCGCCCTGGCCTGGACAATCAATGAGAACTTTGCTTTCAAGTCAGAGTTTCGCCACCGTAGCCGTTTTGACTGGAGAAAAGATGATCCTGACAATTTTATCATGGAAGTGACACGTCCGATCCCCGAGCTCCTCCACTCCCCTCTTTCAGATGGGCGCAACACCCTCCTGTCGCGCTTGCAAATCAAGCTAGCTCCCCAATGGATCGCTAGGTTAGAGTCTCATATTGGATGGGGACGGGGAGGAGAGCCTAATTACAACGAAGCAAAGGTGGATTTAATCACGATGATCAGTACGAGCTGGAAGCTAAGAATCACGTTTGTGCACTCACCAGCCCCTAAGAAGAAAAACGACCGGTTTGCCTTTGGCATGTCCTTAGTGAAGAAGTAGATTAAAGCTCTCCACGCATAAGAGGGCCTAAGTGTTCCTGGATGACTTGGATAAAAGCATAAGCCTGCGTATGGAGACGGTTATCAGCAGCACTTGTCCATATGCGGTTATTCACCCGATTTACCGTCATATCAAAATCCACTTCGAGAATAGAGGCAAGATAAAGAGCATTTTCAAAATGGATATAATTCGTCGGCACTTCAATATCAAAGACAGGCCCCAGCCGTTCGCTCACTTGATAAGCTGATAGCATTTTCAGGGCGATAACACCTACAGTCAAAATAAGGGTTTCTTTTTCCCCTAGCTGATAGCGATCACACACTTCTTTCCCGATATACTCAATAGCGCGGCCAGCTAGGCAACAGGAGGCTCCGTAAATAAACGCAGAACCAAATGTGGGAGCAACAGCTCCTTTTAGAGCGACCTGACCTAAACCCCCACGCATAAAACTCGCTAGCATTCCTGATCCATAGCCATGAGGAACTGCAGACATTAAAAAAGCCATTTTATTAAATCTCCATATTAAGGGGTCACCACATATCGTGGGGATCACGTTCATTAGGTAGGGACGTCAATGTCCAAAGGGCCACAGCAGGAATTCCCATCACAACCTGAGCTATCGTCATTACAACCGCTGTGCGCTTAGAGATTTGAAAATCCAAATACTCATTTGCCATGTAACGAGCCACATGCCAACTCATGACCATCAATCCGTAGGCTGCTACATGAGAAGCCGCCAAAATCAAGGGATCATCGTTAATCTTCTCTTTATGGGTATGCTTAATTTGTTCTGTGCGTGTATAGACGATCTTACTCATCATCCCCGCCATTGCACCCAAAGCAAAACCTTGTTTAAACGTAGGCACTGCAATAGCAGAAACATCTTGAGCGACCCCTCCGATGGTATTGTAAATTCCACCGACAAAGCCTCCCCACAAACAAGGTAAAACCTGCGAAATGATTGCCATGATTTCCTATCCTAATTGCTATTTTTCGGTGGAAATCATAGACTAAACTTCAATTTATGCAAAGAGAAAAAAATTAAAATTATTATTAACACAATCCGCTTAAGAATAGATCTTTATATCGAAATAAATATATAATAAATAATTTTTAAAATTAATGATTTAAACTCCTAAACAATAACTAGTGTTAACCATAATTTGGCAAATTGAGACCATTACAAAAACGCTTTCATTGAGATGAATAGAATGACTTTTGCAATAGCTTCAAATGGTTGAAAGGCTTCTTGAAACAGCGGTGCCGTTGTTTTCCACGTTTTTGCCGCAGCACCCGTAGCATCCATTGTCCAAGCCCAAATCCCCGAACCTACCCCTTGAAAAAGAGCATTACAAGGTAAACAAAACATCCCCATTTTTCCTCCATAAATTTTTTGTTAAAAATATAAGTTCATCCTATAGTCGATTCAGTTTAAAATTTTAAGGATTGAATGAAAGATTTGTATGGATAGCAATGTATGCAAGAGAGAAGTTGACTTTATTAAGTTCTACTCAAACAACTTCAAAAGCTGTTTGAGTAGAAAAGCAACGGAATCAAAGGCTTAGTCAAAAAAATCTTCACCACCGCCATTACCCAAAATCCTACGGAGCTGTTCTCTGGCACGCTCCTGTTGAATTCTCGGCGTTGTTCCAGCAGCAACAGCCCAAGCTGTACCACAAAGTGCG
>JAKQGT010000302.1 GCA_029556005.1 Chlamydiota bacterium
AAAGTTGTTTAAAATTGGGATGATTTAGACAACTTTAGCTATAAAGCTATTCCCTTTGCCGCGCTATTGTTAAATGCTAGAAGAATCGCTTGGATTTGAGCTTTCTTTATGAGCATTTCATGGTTTAGGTCTTGTCCTATAGTTGAAGCGTGTTCATAACAACTCTTCGCTTCATGAGGCTGGTTAAGAAGCGCATAAACTCTCCCGAGTCGACAACAGGCCTCGCCCATAGCAAGCCGATCATTCAACCTAAAGGCTGCCTCAAAATACATCTGGTAGGACTCCAAAGCTTCCCTATGATGGAGGAGATCTTGGTAAATGTCACCTAGGGCACGGCAAACGCTTTTTACCATTTCTTCATCTCTAGCTTGCAATGCATACTCAAAACATGTTTTGTAGCTTTTTAGGGCTTCTGGATAATCTTCCATAGAGTCATAGAGACTCCCCAGAGTAAAATGGACTTCTAGCAAAATCTCTTGATCTTCTTCTTTATCTGCGATTTCTAAAATGCTTAGGAAATGGTTCCGAACCTCTTGGTAATCCTCAAGGGATTTGGAAACATTACCGATACAATAATGGGCTATTTTTTGTGCTTTTTGGTCACCCAGTTGTTTTGCGATCCTTAATTGCTCTTGATAGAATGCAAGTGAGGAGTCTAAATCCTCCTTGAGGAGATACACATTCCCAATATTGTAGTAAATGCCTCCTTGAGCCTTTTCATCTTTCAAGACCTCTGCCTTTTCCAAGCATATAAAATACTGTTTCAGAGCGAGATCGTATTCTTTTTGAGATACGTAAATATTTCCGATTGCACAATGGGCCTTTGCTTGGCTCTCAACATCCCCTAGTTGCTCCGCTTTTTTTATTGACAGATTGTAGTGTCTTAGAGCGTTACTGTCATCCTTAAGAGATAGGAAACATTTTCCGATTTGATAATGGATCGTGATAAGGGTTCTGATGTCGCCTTGCTGTGTTGCCAGTTCTAAATCGCTTAGGCAGCGTTCCAGGTCAATTGGGGAATTATCAGGGGTATAGCCAGAGACTTGTCTCGAGTATTTTTCTTGAATTTGAGAGTATTCTTCATAGGAAGCCATCCGCAGATTTTTTCCTTCTTTGACTAAGTAGGGGGTTTCTGAGACTCTTTGTGCGAAGGTTTCAAGGTCCCCTAGATAAGTGCGCTCCTTTTCCTGACATTCTTGTAAAATGGCTTGTTTTGCCTTTTCTATTTTTTCAGACGTTGGATCCTTTAGATGGTATAATCTTATCTTTTGCTTGGTTTCTGTCTGAGCTCTGAACGGTAATTTTTCAAAACCATTCGTTGTTAAAATATGGGTGTTATAGATTGCAGCTATTGCCATGGTTCCCTCCTCTAAGCAATGTTTATGAAAAGATTATGGAATAAATCTTGAAATTTTGGTAAGAATTTTTTTAGAAAAAGATACTCAAACAACTGCAAAAGTTGCTTGAGTATCGAGAGATGATTCGGGATTACTTTCCAGCCGAGGCTTTTTCTAAAAGGGCCTTATGGCTGAGACGGATTTTTCCATTTTTGTCTATTTCGAGGACTTTGACGTCAATCATATCTCCCTCTCTGTAGTGGTCGTAGATATTCTCGATCCGCTCGTGAGAAATCTCAGAAATATGGCATAGACCTTGAACATTGAGGATCGCTACGAATAGCCCAAAATCCTTAATGGTGACGACTTTTCCTTTATAGGTTTTGCCAATTTCCACTTCAGCTGTTAGATCATGGATGATCTGACGGGCACGCTCCATCCCTTCTTTCGAAGTAGAGGCGATGCTAACATTGCCATCATCATCGATATTGATATCCACACCGGTTTCTTCAACAATGGCGCGGATTTGTTTTCCTCCAGGACCAATAACAGTTCCAATTTGGCTAGGCTTGATTTTGATGGTTTCAATGCGTGGTGCATAGACAGACAGCTGCTCTTTAGACTTAGGACAAGCCTCAAGCATTTTGTTTAGGATATGAATCCTTCCTTGCTTGGCTTGAGCTAAAGCCACTTGCATGATTTGCTTGGTGATCCCTTCCACTTTGATATCGAGCTGAAAAGCTGTGATCCCTTGCGTATCTCCTGTAATTTTGAAGTCCATATCTCCAAGAGCATCTTCTACACCCAGGATATCTGAAAGAATGGCGTAATTTTTGTCTTCGAGGATAAGGCCCATGGCAATTCCTGCGATGGGGCGTTTAATGGGGACACCCGCTTCCATCATGGAGAGGCAACCACCACACACAGAGGCCATAGAGGAAGAACCATTGGACTCTGTAATGTTGGATTCTAAGCGTAGGGTATAAGGAAAGTCATCCTTAGAAGGAATAGCTGCGACTAATGCACGCTCAGCAAGTTTTCCATGGCCGATTTCGCGTCTTCCGGGAGGGCCCATTCTTCCTGCTTCTCCAACGCAGAAGGGAGGGAAAGTGTATTGTAAATAGAAGCGACGGATCCCATCGGTGTTTAGGTCTTCATAGCGCTGTCCCATGGTTTCACCGCCCAGTGTACACACCGCTATCGTTTGGGTTTCACCACGCGTAAATAGGGCGCTTCCATGGGTTCTGGGAAGAAGGCCCAAATCGATATAGATCGGGCGGACATCTTCCGTTCTTCTACCATCACATCTTTTATTTTCTTTGAGAATCATTTGACGCATGTGGTGTGCTGTGGTTTTCTTGATGGCAGCTTCCACATCGTAAGGGGCATATAGGGGATTTTCTTCGGGAAGAAGTTTTTTATTCACCATGTCGTTGATGACGGCTAAAGCTTTTTCTCGCTCTTCTTTCTTAGTCATGCGGATGGCGCTTTGAAGAGGCTCTCTCATGAGAGCTTCTACTTCTTCCAAAAGGCCTTGAGGCATGAAGCGTAAGGATTCACGGTTTTTAGGTTTTCCTATCACTTGTTGCCAATCAGAAAGCTTTTGACAGATGATTTTAATGGCTTCATGACCTTCTTCAATGGCTTCCATGATTTGCTCTTCGGTTAAGAAGTCGCAGTAACCTTCAATCATTAAGATGGCATCTTCTGTTCCTGCTAGTACTAAGTCAAGAACAGAACTTTCCATTTCTTCTAAAGTGGGGTTAATGATAAAGCGGTCTTCGACCATGCCTACGCGGACAGCACCGATAGGCTTAATGAAAGGAATATCTGAAAGAGTTAGGGCTGCAGATGCGGCACAAATCGCTAAAGGCTCTGTCTGATGGATTCCGTCGTAAGAGAACACTGTTGTGATGACTTGAGTGTCCGT
>JAKQGT010000315.1 GCA_029556005.1 Chlamydiota bacterium
TGGAGGGGGCCATTTGCATAAGGAAGAGCTGCCGTAATCAGAACTTTCATTCTTCTTCTTGGATGTCCTTAAGCTTCGGAGGGTTTCTGCGGATTTCCTTAAGCATATGCGTAACATTAAGCTCATCATTTCCCGATTGGATTTGTTTTTGAGCCACCTTAATCGCATAATTCGTCAGTTGAAAGTTATCAGAAAAAAGCCCTGTATAAGCTTCTTTGGTCAATTCATCTTGTGCCATAATATCCTCATATTTTGTGTTCTTCGGCGATCACGATACTGCGGAGAACTTGGTACGCCGTTTCCAAGTCATCATTGACAATTTGATAATCGTAATATTTAGCCTGCTTAAGCTCATGTTGAGCCCATTCCAGTCTTTGCTGCATGACCTCTTGGGTCTCTGTTTTGCGGTTTTCCATACGCTCTTTGAGCACCTCAATCGCAGGAGGTTTAATAAAAATGTAAAGGGCATCTTGAACCTCCTTTTGGAGTTTTAAAGCTCCTTGGGTATCAATCACAAGTGCAACATGTTTCCCCATTGAGCGTTGCTCTTCTACCCGCTCTTTCAATGTCCCGTACTGGTAATTAAATACAGTCGCATACTCCAAAAAATCCCCAGAAGCCTTACGCTTTTCAAAAGCCTTCTCCGTTAGAAAAACATAATCTTTCCCATCAATTTCCCCTTCTCGAGGAGGGCGTGTCGTACAGGAAATACTCTGTACCACAAAGTCAGGAAACTCATTCATCAAGCGACGAACCAGTGTTGTTTTTCCCGTGCCAGCTGGGGCACTCACAATGAGGATTTTTCCCTTACTTAAGTTTCCCAAAAGCTTCGTCATTCGATATTCTGCAGTTGCTCCCGAATTTTTTCTTGTTCACTTTTGATGAATAAAGTGGCTTGCGTAATTTCTAGTTCTTGCGACTTAGCAGCAATCGTATTTACCTCTCGATTCATCTCTTGAATGAGAAAATCGAGCTCTCTTCCAATACGTCTCTTGTGTTGCCCCACCATGTCTCGAAATTGCTTCACATGAGAGCGGAGACGAGTGAGTTCTTCGGTAACATCCACTTTATCAGCAAAGATAACAAGCTCTCGCGAGAGACGCTCTTCATCCTCTTCTTTCACTAACTTCAATTCTTGCAAACGCTTTTTTAACCTATCATGGAAGCGCTCTGGAGCGTGTTTTGTAAGTTTTTCCACTTTTTCTAAAGTTTTTTCAATCTCCTCTAGCCGAGGATAAATATCTTGAATTAAAGCTTCTCCTTCCTTCTCCTTCATCATTAAAAAGGCCTCTAAAGCCTTTTCAAACCCTTTATCAAACTGCTCTTTAAACGATTCTCCAATCCAGTCTACTGCAGGAAGGGATGATAAAGCATAGGTCAGGAGAAAGTTAAAGGGAACAGCTTCCTGAGGATCATAGCCTAGATCCTGAGCACATTTTTGCCAGTTTGCATAGAGGGCCCTTAACGTCTCTTGATTGGGCATCATCAGAGAAGAAATTTTAGCATCTTCCTTCGTTACCCGAACCGTCACAAACCCGCGTCTAATCTCTTCCCCCAATCGTTGCCGCAGCGCCATGTCAAATTGTAAAAGCTCTTTGGGAAGATTTAAATTAAAATCTAAGCTTTTTCGATTGACAGAATGAATTTCAATAAGGAAGAGACCCGCATCGGTTTCAGCATGGGCCCTCCCATAAGCTGTCATACTTCGCGCCATACGTACACCTACATGAGTTATGGGGAGTTTATACCGGAAAATTCCCCAGCTGTCAAGGACTTGACAGGCTCAAAAGAACGGCGATGAATGGGGCAAGGACCATGCATTTTAAGAGCCTCAACATGCATTTTTGTTCCATACCCTTTATGCTTATTAAAACCATACTGGGGCCACTCTTCATGCAGTTTAACCATCAAGGCATCTCGCGTACATTTGGCTAGGATAGAGGCTGCTCCTATCGACTGAGATCGACTATCCCCTTTAATCACAGCTTTTGAGGCGATATGCGTCGGCGGAAGATGATTGCCATCGATCAGAAGGTAGTCAGGAGAGCTAGAAAGGTTTTGGATAGCAAGCTTCATGGCATAAAGAGAAGCCTGCAAAA
>JAKQGT010000323.1 GCA_029556005.1 Chlamydiota bacterium
CATTGCGCGCAATGTCGATTTCCATATGTCAGATAACTTGTACCGTTTACAAACATTTGTCGATTTAGCTTTAGGTGTTCGATGGGAAATGCTCATCCATCGATCCTACCGTCTCCGGTTTGATTTGGGGTGGGAGTCACATTATTTATTCCGTTTCAATCAGATTTTTGTTGCGACCTATCACCATGGGGCGACATCGGATTTCCCTGCAACCAAAGGGGATTTAACCCTATCGGGAATCGCTGTTCGAGGTCGATTTGAGTTTTAAAAAGAGAAGATGATAAGATGAAGGTTAACTATGCGTAAAAAAATCTATTATCCCTTACTGACGTTGACATTACTTGCCTTCCCTTTTAGGGCATGGGCTTATCCTTCGTCTTCACAAAATGGGCATTCCGATGAAATCACTCCTTCTGTGGGCCCGATCCCCACGCACACAGTGGATTGCATTTTTGATGCAGAATTCCTGTGGTGGTATAGCAGCATGACCGACTTTTCCTATGCAATTAAAGGAGAAACGATCGGGACAGGAAGTCCCAATGTTAACACAAGTGTTTGGGCTCCCAAAGAAAAGCAGGAGTTCAATTGGGAGTGGGATCCAGGTTTACGCGTGGGTTTGGGAGTTGTTACCAATCACGATGGATGGGATGTTTATTCAGAGTGGACCTATTTTTATAATAGCTTGTCGACGAGCTCAAGCGTTCCTCCTTTCAATGACTCAAACTTAGGACCATTTACAAGCGTTCCTGTTGGGATCGAAGCATTCACATCCGCTTGGTTTCTGACCCCTAATGGAAACTATTTTTCAGGCATTCAATCTAAATATGCCCTGCTGTTTAATCAAATAGACTTACAACTTGGCCGTAACTATTGGATCAGCCGCTTTCTGTCACTGCGCCCTTTTGTCGGTGTCAGAGGGTATTGGGGACGCCTCCACTTTAGTGTTCACGGAAACCGCCCCTTAAGAGCTGATTCTACATTTTTTGAGACAGGATCAACTTACAAGCAAAAATCCTGGGCCGTTGGCATCTTAACAGGGCTAAATACAGCCTGGCATTTCACATCAGATTGGAGTCTCTTTGGCCATGTTGCCGTTGCCCTTCCCTATGGGAAATATTGGATCCGTAGGAAGAGCTTTGAATTTCAAATAGATCAAAATGATGCTGTTGTGGGGAATATTTCTGTAACAACACGGGATACGATCACCCAAACCCAACCCTTTATTGACCTTACTTTAGGGATTAGATGGGAAACAACCTTTAATGAGTGTTGTCGATTACTCTTTGATATCGGCTGGGAAAATCATTGTTTAGTCGATTTCAACCAACTTTTCCGGGGAACAGAACCTACGATTTCCCAAGCAGACTATCCTTCAACGAATGGAAACTTGACCCTCTCAGGTATTACAGCTCGAGGGCGGATAGAGTTTTAATACCAATTGTAAAAATTAAAATTACAAATTGGCTTGCAGATTTTTATGCAAAACTACGCTTGGAAATCGATACTAACCCTATGAGGGTTAGTGAGATTGAAAGTGTAGTTTTCCGAAAAAAGATCAAGATGAATTTGCAATTTTATTTGTGGAAATTGGTATAATGTTTTCTTTATGGGGAAATCACTTCGCAACTTTCTAGAAAGGATTGAATTTTTTCTTCGAAAGGGAGAGGAGATGCATCTTCAGGATACTTGATGTTATAAGCGACCCGAAAAAGATCGTTTTTTCCTTGAACCACCTTCATTCCCATGGACTCTGTAAAGTTGTTATCGACTGCTTGTGTCTCTACGAGATAGTGAGGATTACGGTAGTGGGCATATCCCACTTTGGTTCCCTTTTCTTCCGTAAAAGCCACTTCACTGCGGAAAATCTCTGAAGCAGAGAAAAGCATATCAATGGCAATTTTGTGCTTTCTCAAATAAAAATCTAACATTCCAGTTTGGTGGGGAATCACTTCAACCGTAATGATTTCATTCCAAGCCTCTAGAGTTTCATTCTGAGGGATATACTCCACCATTTTTCCATTAGGTGTTTTCCAAATCTCTTGAA
This sequence comes from Chlamydiota bacterium, assembly GCA_029556005.1. Lineage (GTDB taxonomy): Bacteria > Chlamydiota > Chlamydiia > Chlamydiales > Simkaniaceae > JAAKFF01. Next base: position 2,045 of record JAKQGT010000323.1, read on the forward strand.
AGGTCGGAGGAATAGGGATTTTAAAGGAGCTTTCGCGAGAGGGCTTAAGAGGGAAGAGGAGGACGATATCAGCAAAAAGGAGACAGGGGAGAAAAAGGAAGGATAAAAATGTTTTCATGTGGGGAGCATCCCGAGAGCTGCAAAGGCTTCTTTGAGCTCTCCATTATCTGGTTTATCTAAAGCGCCGTTTTCATGGAGCCAACGGACATAACCAGGGGGAATCTCTTTAAGAGGTTTTCCCCGGTGTTTCCCAAAGGGCATTTGGCGCAGCGTTTGTTTTTGATTCATGAGTTCCAGGATCTCTTCCATTTTTAGATCATCCACCATTTCAGAGAAGACTTTATGGAGAATGATCACATCATCAAGGGCTCGGTGAGCTGTGTTAGCGGGAATCCCATGATACTCACGTAAGTGTTGCAAGGAGTGTCTCGGAAGGTCTGGACGGTATTTACGAGCAAACTTCAAGGAGTCGATATAGGGCCAATCGGGGAGGAGAACCTGATGACGTTGGAATTCATACTCGAGAAAAGGTTTATCAAAGGCATCGTTATTATGGGCAATAAGAACGACATCTTCCGAGCAAAAAGCTGTAAATTGTGCTCCTACCTCTGCAAAAGTTGGGGCCTCTTGCACCATGGCATCGGTGATATTATGGATGGCACTGGCATCGGGTGGGATCGGGCACTGCGGATTAATCAGGCTATGAAAGGTCTTCCCTCTTTCCGGATCGTAGGCAGCAATCTCAATGATGCGATCCTTATCTGGCTTGACACCCGTTGTTTCTGTATCATAAAAAATCGGTCGTTTTGGCATGCATACCACTATGAAGGATCGATTAAAAATTGTCAAAATCCCCTTTTTTCGTTATAGTCAAACCACTTTAAAAGTTGGATTTTCGGCTGCGCCAAAGCACCGTAATTTGCCTAAAACCAACTTTTAAAGTGGTTTGAGTATAAGATCATTCCTTTTAAACATAGAGAAGAATATGCGCATTACTCTGATAACCTTGATGTTAACTTTATCTCTTTGTGGTTGTTATCAAATCTCTTCGAATGGAGATGAGGATCTTCGAACAGTTCCTGTCACGAATAATCCTAACATCACACCCCAAAGAAGCATGGGCGCTCCCACAGCGATGCCCTATTGACTTAGGTCAATGGATACGTTAAGTTGAGGTCAAGAGGGGTAATCAATACAGTATGACCAAAAAAACCGTTCACCATGTCAAATATGACTTTTTCGAAAGTCATAGCAATGAAGTCCTTAAGCAGCTTGGAAAAGAAAGCCTTCTTCTAGCTCTCAAAGAGATGCTCCTGATTAGGCACTTTGAACTCCGCGCTGAGTCGGCCTACCAACAGGGGAAGGTGGGAGGATTTTTCCATGCTTATATGGGGCAGGAAGCGATCCAAACAGCAGCCGTTCATGCGATGGGATGGGAAAGTAACTGGTGGATCACCACTTATCGCTGTCATGCCCTTGCCATGCTTTTAGGGGCCACTCCTAATGAAATGATGGCAGAGCTTTATGGAAAAGAGACGGGGAATGCTCGGGGACGCGGAGGGTCTATGCACCTTTACGCCGATCGGATGCTGGGAGGTTTTGGGATTGTTGGAGGTCACCTTCCGATTGCAACAGGAGCTGGCTTTTCCCTAAAATACCAAAAACAAGAGGGCGTTTCTGTCTGTTTTTTGGGAGATGGCGCTTTTGTGCAAGGGGCTGTTCATGAATCTCTTAATTTAGCCTCTCTGTGGAATCTTCCCTGTATTTATGTCATTGAGAACAACCAGTGGGGGATGGGAACAGCGGTTAAACGCGCGGTTTGTGTCCAACCCATTGCCACCCACTTTGCTCAAGCTTATGGGATCAAAGCCTATACCTTAGATGGAATGGATTTCTTTAACTGTTATGCAGGGTTTTCTCATGTCTATGATGAGGTACGAAAAACAGGGCGCCCCGTCCTTATGGAAGTTGTGACAGAACGTTTCCGAGGGCACTCGATTTCCGATCCCGCTCTCTACCGCTCCAAAGCAGAGCTTGAAGAGGCCAAAGCGCGCGATCCGATCCCTCTTTTAGCCCATGCCCTAATGAAACAAAAATTCCTCACCGAACAAACTTACGAAGCTATTGAGAAAGAGCAAAAAGAAGTCATCATTGCTTCTATGAAATTTGCAGAGGAAAGCCCCTTACCTGCGCTCACCACATTAGAAGAGGATGTATTTGCCCCATGACGTTGCCCCTATCCCTAAACTTAATGATTTTTTCTTTTTTTCTTTTCTTCATCTTTTTACAGCTCTATTTTTCACCCTTGTCTTTTGGACAATGTGTTCAAATAGAGCTGCAAAAATCTGTAAGAAAATCTATAAAAATTAAAAACAATTCATTTTATGGATAGGGGCATGCAAAACATAGAAATGCGCGAGGCGATTCGGCAGGCCATTGATGAAGAGATGGAACGGGATGAAAGGGTTTATCTCATGGGAGAAGAGGTTGCCGAGTATAACGGTGCCTACAAAGTCTCTAAAGGACTCTTGGACAAGTGGGGACCTACTCGCATTATCGATACCCCCATTGCAGAAAATGGATTTGCAGGTTTGAGCATTGGAGCAGCGATGACGGGCCTCCGCCCGATTGTCGAGTTCATGAGTTTTAATTTCTCTTTTGTTGCCTTTGATCAGCTCGTATCCAATGCATGCAAAATGTATTACATGTCAGGGAACCGTTTTTCGGTCCCCATTGTTTTTCGGGGCCCCAATGGAGCTGCCGCCCAAGTCTCTTGTCAACACTCCCATTGCGTCGAAGCCATTTACGGGAATCTGCCTGGCTTTATTATTCTAGCTCCCAGCAATCCCTATGATGCAAAAGGACTCCTCAAAGCGGCGATTCGGAACAATAACCCTGTCCTTTTTTTGGAAAATGAGCTCGACTATGGGATGAAAATGGAAATTCCGACTGAAGAATATCTGGTTCCGATTGGGAAAGCCAAAGTCATCCGAGAAGGAAAACATCTCACACTCATTTCCCATAGCCGGATGCTCCATCACTGCAAAATAGTTGCTGAAAGTTATGCGAAGAAGGGGATTGAAATCGAAGTCATTGACCTGCGTACCATTAAGCCCCTAGATATGGGGACTATTGCGGAGTCGGTGCGTAAAACCCATTTTTGTGTCTTGGTAGAAGAAGGACATATTTTTGCAGGCATTTCTGCTGAAATAGGCTTTCAAATTCAAGAGCAATGCTTCGACTTTTTAGACGCCCCCCTTAAGCGGGTTTGCCAAAGGGAAACACCCCTCCCTTATTCAAAAGAAATCGAACGGGCCTCGCAACCTAATCCTGAACGGATCAGTGCTGCCATTGATGAGACCCTGCACCTGTAACTGGAGACTAAAAGCTCATGCCCTTTACCCTAACCATGCCAAAACTTTCCCCAACAATGGAAGCCGGGACCCTCGTGAAATGGCACAAAAAAGAGGGGGATGAAGTGAAAGGGGGAGATCTCCTTTTTGAAGTCGCAACCGATAAAGCAACAGTTGAACACAATGCGCTAGATGAAGGATTCTTGCGCAAAATTCTGGTCCAAGAGGGAGAAGAAGCGAGTGTCAATCAAGCTGTAGCCATTTTTACCGTCTCCAAAGAGGAGAGCATTGCAGGGTATGAGCCTGAAGGGATAAAAGCAGCAGCAGAGGAAGCTCCTTCGGAAGAAGCTTCAACCCCATCAGGAGAGAGCAAAGCTCCCCCAGCCAAAGGAAAAGGGATGACCCCAGTCTCTTTTCCCATCGAACCCCCTTTAGAAGACTACACCTTTACCTTTGATACGACCCAGCAAGAGCGCCTTGCCGCTTCCCCTTTAGCGAAAAAACTCGCCAAAGAAAAGGGGATTGATATCACCACTGTTAAAGGGAGTGGTCCCGATGGACGGGTGATGAGTCGCGATCTCGATTTAGCACAACCCAGTAGCCCTGCCACCTTTGGCTCCCGTCTCCAACCCCAATATAAGCCGGGAGCGTATACTTCTGAGCCCTTAACCCCGATGCGGAAAGCCATTGGGGAAAAACTCCAAGCTTCCAAAAC
>JAKQGT010000351.1 GCA_029556005.1 Chlamydiota bacterium
CATCATTGCACCTATCATTGATAAAATTAGGCAAAAGTATAGTGAGATGGTGCAATGAAAACAACGCTAAAAAATATTTATACCGAAACGGTTTCAAAAATTGGTTTTTGGCAACGCGAATTCTGGATTAACTCTCCTTGAGAAGGGTTAGATTTTTGAGGAGATTTTCGAGAAAATCTGCGAACGAGATAGCCAAAGCGCTACCTTCGAGCAGCTTTTCCTGAAAAGATCACAAAAAGATAAGGGTTCTCATGAAGAGTTAATCCAGAATTCGCGTTATTAATAAGTCGCTGCGAGTTCTTTTTGCTTCCACTTAATATTACATCCAATACTCGGATGTTGATCCAGTGTCACCCTTTTTCCCCGGAGCAAACAGTCCAGAGCTTCAGAGAGATCTTTTCCTGTCACGGGGTTGTGATTTCCCGGACGCGAGTCATCAAATTGCCCCCGGTATACAAGCTTCATATTTTGATCATAAACAAAAAAATCTGGAGTGCACGCCGCATCATAAGCTCGGGCGACATTTTGCGTCCCATCAAAAAGGTAGGGAAAGGGGAAATCTTTTTCTTCACCCAACTTACGCATCTCTTCCGGACTATCTTCAGGATAAGCACTAATATCATTGGGATTGATCGCCACAAAAGAGATCCCTTTAGGAATATAATCACAGGTTAAAGCAACGAGAACATCTAAGATATGTTTCACATAGGGGCAGTGGTTGCAAATAAACATGACAACCGTTGCAATATCCGATTGAATTTCTCTGAGGGACATTTCATCCTCGGTGAGGACATCGACGAGTTTAAAATCAGGAGCCCTCTGCCCTAGGGGACTCATTTTGGATGGTGTGAGCACCATTCTGACCTTCCTTATTAAAATAATGATCAAAGTCAACTAGTCCACTTTTTTGCATGATTATTAAAAAAATTGTCAAGGGAATGATCCATTTCATAAAAAAGTGCCAGACTTGATAAAAACGTTGCCAGTTTTTTCCGAGAGGAAATTCCTCCATAGCAATCAGCCGTTTGAGAGACCACCCAATGAAAAGAGAGGTCAAAAGACCTCCAATGGGAATGATCCATGTGGAAACTAAACTATCGATCGTATCTAAAAAATTTAACCCATAAATCGCTTGCCAACTGGGGAAAAATTCCTGAGAAAATGCTAGAGCGCTAGGAATTCCAAATAAAAAGGTTCCCGTAGCCACAGTGATCACCGCACGTTTACGAGGCCATTTAGCTAGCTCCATAATGTTGGTTGCTACGACTTCGACAAAGGGGATAGATGAAGTGAGCGCTGTAAAAACAAACAATGTAAAGAAAACGGTTGAAATCACCAAAGATCCAGGAAGCTGCGCAAAAAGATAGGGAAGCGTTTTAAAAATCAATCCCGATCCTTGCTGCGGCTCAAAACCAAACGTAAAAATCACCGGAAAAATGGTCAGTGCAGCTAAAGTCGCAACGATGATAACAGAAAGTCCAATAATGCAAGCCATTTGGGGAATATTTTCTTTCTTCCGCATATAGCTTCCATAACTAATCATGATCCCTTGACCCAAGCTAAGGGTAAAAAATGCTAAACCCAGAGCTTCTAACGCACTCGAAAATTTAAATTCCGCTAAGTCGGGATAAAAAATAAAGTGCGCTGCTTTCCCAAACCCCTTCATCGTCAAACTATAAAGAAAGAGGCAAAATAAAATTGCAAATAGGGCCCGCGTCATGATTTTGGACCAAAACTCAATCCCTTTCCGCACACCCGAAAGAACAATCGTCATGGTGATCACAGTGAAAAGAAAGTGCCAAAAAACAGTAATGCTCCCCGAATGGGAAAGTTTCTCAAAAACCTGAGAAATCTCTCCAGCAGAGAGGTTATGATAAAAACCACTCAAAGACATTAAAATATAGCTCATCCCCCATCC
>JAKQGT010000352.1 GCA_029556005.1 Chlamydiota bacterium
GCCCAAAACCAACTTTTGAAATTGTTTGAGTATATAATAGACCCCTGGGCAGCAAAAATTCCAAGTGCCACAAACTGAATGGCTCCCGCAAATACCATAAGACTCATGAAGGGAGCTAATATCCAAGGGAGAGAGCTCTGAAGTAAATAAAAATCCAAAAACAATTCCTAAGGGAAAATAGGCAAAAAACGTGGCTAGTGAATCGCGAATTGCTTCTGATAAGGGATTGCGGATCATTTTCTTTGCTCGTTATCAAAAGCAAAGATTGTATCCTGAAAAAGTTATTTTTCCTAGATGTTAAAAGGACCCCTAGCGAGAGCGGCCACATTTGTAGCACTGCGTCGCTTCATCGGAGTTGGTTGTCCAACATCCAGAACAGGTCCACCACTCTGCTTTAATTGGAATCTCTTTAAAACTTGCATAGGTGAGATTCACAGCAGAAAAACTTGCAAAAAGGGAAATGACTAAAGGTAAAAAGTAGCGCATAATCGCCTCCTATCTCTTTAATTCACCTTTAGCGAAATTCTAGAAAAACTATAAAGCATAATCTTTATACACCCAAGTTTCTACCTAGTGTTACTGCTAATTTGGCAAATAAAACATTCAAGAAGAATGGATTTTGACGAGCCAATAGCCAATGTGCTATTGGTGAGGAAAAAGATCTTCTTCTTGAATATTTTATTCCAAAGAAGGAGTGAGAATAGGTAGAAACTTGGGTTTTATACCTTTTGTTTTTCTATTTTTCCTAGGACGCCACCCCCCAAACCGAGCAAGAGAGCGGCTAGGGAGATCGCTGTCCCGACATAGGGGATGATCGTCAAGATGAAGTAGAGAATGAGGCCAAAGGCAAAGTAAAGACGCCTATGTTTTTGGAAGTCAAAGCGATAAAAGAGAAGTTTTGTCGCCCAAAGGATCGAGAGCACTTTAGCAGTATAGAAAGAGACAACAGTCAGCGAGAGAAGGGCAAGGGCAAAGGGAACCCCTAAAATCGTAATGATCAGGACTAAAAACGCAAGGGGTAAAAGAATCATCAGAACGATTCCTGCAATGAGCGACTGCAAAGGTTTTCGATTCAGAGTATCGATCGTGCGGTCGATGCGCAGCTTAAAATAGCGCAGCATAATAAGCCCAATGACAAAACTATAACAAAAGTTCATCAAAAGACCGGCTAGTTTCGAACTCACCTTCAGAATTGTTGAGAACTTCCCATGGAAAAACTTATAAAAGAAAGAAGGGTGGTGAATAACCCCATTCCCAATATGGGCATTAGGGTCTATGAGAGCTGTAGAGTTACTCCAATATTCGAGTTTTCCCCCAATATTCGCCTTCGAAGTAATGCGCATTTGCCCCACATAGGCATCCACATTACCCTTAATTTGATCAGAGATGCGTACACTAGATGCATAGAGCCGAAGGTGTTTATTAACAATCGATTCAATGTCTGCATTTCCCGATACAATGACAGCATTGTTTCCAATATTAGCCGAAGGGGAAAGCTCAATAGTGGCTGTAACACCCGTGAGATTACGCCCAATCTTTCCATTGATCGCAGCTTGCCCAGCTAAGATACGCACATCCTTAGTAACCGTTCCTGAAATTTCGATACTCCCCGCTGCGGCAATAATATCTCCATTTACGGTTCCATCAAAATAGACTTGCCCTCCGAAAACATAGACATCTCCATTCACAGTCCCTGAAATTTCAATGCTTCTTCCATAGGCAAAGTAGTCATTATCCACCACAACATTACTGGGAAGAACTACAATATCTACTTCATCATCCCCATTGTGATTTTCAAAAGCCTGGAGAGAAAAGGGCAAGAAAAGCAGGATTAGAAAGCAGAGGCGTTTGCAAATTTCCATTTAGCCTGTCTTCGCTCCTTAAATAGATGCATCTGGCGCGTCACCGCCTTTTCGATAACATCTTCGCAGAGTGCGATTTCTTTTTCACCCTTCTTTTTTTGAAAAATCTCACTAATCTGATCGATATTGTAGAGGGTGATGTTGGGATGTTTTGCCAGATGGGGATCGATATTGCGAGGAACACTTAAATCAAAAAGCAAGGTAGGCCCGATTTCTTCTCTAGTCGCTTCCAGGATATACTCTTCATGATAGGTTCCGCAGATCACGACATCATAGGTGTACCATACTTTTAGCTCCCTCCAATCAACCACCGAAATGGAGGGGAAAGGCTCTGTTTGCATCCGGGTGCAAAGGACCATCTTTTGACATCCCTTCCATTCAAAAAAGGAGAGCAACTTCCGATTGACATCTGAATTCCCGACAAAAAGAATGGACGATTTTTTTATATCATGCTTTTGCCACTCCATAATCGATTGAATGATATGGGGGAGCTGCGTCCCTTTTTTCGCCACAAGAAAGGAGGTCCGCATCTCTTTTCCTATCTTTAGCCCTTTTTGAAAAAGGTAATGAAGATCATGAGAAATGGCATGATTTTTTCGGTGTTTTTCATAAGCAATCTTCACTTGCCTTTGAATATCGCTCTCTCCAAAAATGGCACTATCAATCCCTGAAATTACCCGTCCTAAATGGTAAAAACAATCCCTTCCAAAATAGGAATAAAGTGCATGTTCAAAACTCTCCCCTACATGACTCCGTAGCCGTTTAAGAAGTTCGATATGGGTCTCTGCTAAATACAAAGAGGAAAAGTAGAGTTCTGTCCGGTTGCAAGTTGAAAGAAGAATACAATCCGAATCTGCAGTTAAGCCAAATTCTTTTTGAAAAATACGTGCCAGTTTTTCTCGAAGTCCCAGTTCTGAAGACTTATGATTGATTCCGATAACACCAACTTGCATGAAAACCTAATATATACATTAAAAATTTCGTATATATACGATTAGAAAAAAAAGAGCTAGTCTTGAAAGAGAGACTGTCGAATGAGCTCCTCCTCAAACCCTTTGTTTTTTAAGAAACGGTAGAGCCTTTGCTTGACCTTCAAATCTTCAAAATTTTGCCCCCGTAATTTCTTTTGAATCCAGGTCTCGATCATTTCCAGTTGTTCTTCAGAGGAGCTATTTGCAAGCTCTGTAAGTTCAGGAACCTTAGATTTTAGCTTTAGGGCGATCCTGTGAGGCCCCCACCCCTTCCGTTTCTCCCTATGGACAAAGAGAGCCCCTTCCCTCTGATCGTTCAAATAGCCCAACTTCTCGCATTCCTGAAGGATTTCCTCAATAGCCCTCGGGTCGATTTTGCGCCTTTTAAGCTTAGCCACAAGCTCCGCCTTCATATACCCCTTAAGAGCCAACAACTTATAAACAAAACCTCGTGCAATTTTTACATCGAGCCTTAAAAGTAAGGCGCTTAGATCTTTTTTTTCAGAGGCGCGCAATATTTCCTTTAAGTGATTCCTATACAATAACCTATGCACTTCTTTCAACAATTCCCCCTCTACCCAAATCTCTGTAAACTCCTTATTATCAATAAGTTCTATCTTCATAAAATCTTTAAAAAACTTGCTATAATAATCAAATAAAGATATAATAAACATAGGTGAGAGAAAAAAAAATGAAAAAAATTTAATCCCAAGGGGAGAGGTTTATGTCCAGTATTGAAGCAGTCACTGCAGTTTCTGGAGACTATAGTAACACGACCACACAACAAATGTGGCAGCAAATGTATCAAAACTCCGTGCAAGAAACGATGCAGCAAGTGAACAAAATGAATGCGGAATATCAACAAGAAAACCAAGAAGTCTATCAATCAACAGGTAGCGATATTCAATTTCAAAGTGTGAATTCATTCTAAGGACAACACACAGTTACTTTAACAAGTCAGCCCTCAGCAATGAGGGCTTTTTTTTTTGACAATTAGCTTTCTGAGAACTAGAGTGAAAAATAGAAGTGATGAAGAGAGGTCAAGATGGTTCAAGGAGTTTCAGGGACGGGTCCTACACAGCCCATTCAACCCCAGCAACCTAGTGAAACAGGGATCAGCCAACAGCAAATCAGTCAAATTGAAGAGCTCGCTGAAAACTTAAGTAGCTTACTGCCAGCTCTTGCGAATCAAAAAA
>JAKQGT010000004.1 GCA_029556005.1 Chlamydiota bacterium
ATTGAGGATGAAAGGAGAAGCCTTTCTAGTCAGAAACAAGGTGTTTAAGTTTTCTTCCTGGAGTGAATTTTACAGCATTTCTTGCGGGGATAACAATAGAAGCTCTTGGAGCTTTAGGGTTTCTGCCGATTTTTTTCTCTCGACGAACAATTTCAAAGACCCCAAAGTCTCTGAACTCAAAACGATTTCCTTCTCCGAGGCTTTCTGTGACAGAATCCAAAAACTCTTGAACAACCATTTGGACATCTTTAGGATCCAGCCCTTTTTTTCTGGCGATTTTGTGAACGATTTGTTTTTTTGTGATGGTTTTCATTAGTCCTTAATTTGGTTGATTTTGTGGGTGAGGAAATCTTTTTGACAGACGGATTTTGGGTTAGCCTCGACATTAGATAAATAGGGGAAGATAGAGTTATTGTCTTCCGGTCGATCCAAAATGAATGGGAAGCTGAACTGACTAGAGTCTTCTTGTTCAATGGCCTCATTAAGGCTTTTTTGTATTTCTTCTTCTGTCATAAGTCCCATGATGAATCAAAGCTCGTGAAAAATCAAGTGACAAAATCTAAAGAGATTAGGAAAATTATAAAAACTTTTATTTAAAAAAGAGTTTGATAACAGCTGTTAGAATAAGCTGTTCGACTTATATACATTTAAGCTTTTATTAAATTCTCTGTTTCATTCGAAGTTCTATTGCCCTTAACTCGACTAATTTTTGAGAAAATGAAGCATTTATCCTTTTCTGTTCCTCCAACAGCTCTCTAATTTCCTCCTTGAGCTGACGCTTGTCTTTCTCGGATGCTTCAATCTCTCCTTCTAACTCTTGAAGCTCTTCCCGGTAAGCCTCAAGGAGCCCTTGAATCCTACTTAGTTCTTGTTTCTCCTGAGAGAGGAGTTCTCTCTTATCTTTTATGACAGAGGAGTGCTTTTCATTAGCTTGGAGGTGGATCTCGGCAGCTTTTTCAAGCTGGGGGATTCTTTCTTCAAGAGATGCATTTGTTTGCCTTAATCTTTCTAAGTCTTCCTGTTCCACACTTCTCAACTCTTTTTCCTCATCGAGCTGCTCTCGCATTCTGATTAACTGACTCCTCATTTCCTCATTTGATTGATTAAGCATCTGAAATGTAGAATTATTTTTAGCGCATTCATGTCCCGCCCAAGAAGCAATAACAATGACGACATCAGAAAAACCAACGCGACCGTCTTTTTTTAAAAAGAGGAGCGCGAGTCTTGCTGTCACAATCACAGCACCCACAAAGGTTATCGTGGGATAAGGATCAGCAGATGCTGAATATAAAGAGACTTTTAGCGTCTCTAGAGTTGACTCAAAATGCTTAATAGGATCAACTGACCCCAAAGGCCCTAGGTTTATTGAGTAATTAGCCATTTTTTCTCTTTATACCTTGGTAGCGTCGTTCATTCTGTCTGCAATGTCTCCCAATTCAGTGATTCTTGCAGCGAGCTGTTCGTTGATTCTTTTTTGTTCAGATAAAAGAGATTTAATGTTTTGTTGGAGTTGCTCTCCTTCTTCTTTTGCTTGGCTAATTTCTTCAAGAAGTTTAGTTTTCCGTGTTTCATAACCTTCAACAAGTCCTGTCAACTTAGATAAAAATCAACTTCTTTCGTCGATTTGTTTTCTCTGATCTTCCAGTATTTGTAGATGTTCTTCGTTCAGCTCATCAAACGATTTTTGGGCTTCTTCAAGTCTTTGGACTTTATCTTCTAGCTCAAGGTTGATAGTTTTGAGTTTTTCAATTTCTACCCTTTGATCATTAATCAGTTTATCTTTTTCCTTAAGTAAATTATTTTTTTCTGTTAACGCGTGAATAATCGCATAGGTATGGACGCGGAGATCATCTCTTACAATCGTTTCTCTTGCAAAAGTGTGGCCCAGCCAATTGCCCGCAAAAGAAAAAGCGCTCATATAGACTAATGGAAGGTTCCCTGTAAAAAGACTTCCAACAGTCACGAGACCATTGATAACGAGGCTGGCTCCTGTTCCTGTTGTTCTACAATTTTGCAGATCCTGAATATCTAATATAGCGCGTTGCTGGTCTGTTCTACTAATCGCTGACATCTTCTACCTCATTGGTTTTTCTGATTTTGAAGGGCTATTTTTTAGCAAAGATTAGAATTTTCTGCTAGATGCAATTAATTGTTGAAAATAAATGGTTTACATCTTTTTAGAAGGATTTGGATAAGGGTTTTTTCAAAGCGGCTCCAGAAGATAGTTTAAGAGGGGTTTTGCTTAGTGTGAGGATTTAGTGCTCATAAAAATTTAAAATATAAATTCTATAAGATTTTTCTATTTTAGAACGATCTTCGTCAGCTTGTTAAGAAAAAGTTGACACTTTCTTTCAATATCTTTGAAGAGCTCCAGCTATTTTCCCTAACGGATGATTTTTAAAAAGAGTCGCGCAGAAAGTAAGCTCTGCTTCCGAAAAAAAGACTCTTCCTTTTCTCAGACAAGATCGGAAGA